>JAFUBE010000096.1 GCA_017460365.1 Eggerthellaceae bacterium | reverse complement strand
GCGCGCGACGCCGGCGCGGTCGATTCCGGCGAGGCGGCGACGTTCGAGCGGGTTGCCGTGCGCCTGCAGCGCGGTGACTTCGACGCGCCGCAGCCCGCGCTCGTGCACACTGGCGGCGCCGTGGCTGCGCGCATACACGGCGACCTGTGGTCGGGCAATCTCCTTTGGGACGCCGACCCCGCCAACCCTGTAGGCGCAACGCTCATCGACCCGATGGCGCACGGCGGCCACGCCGAGACCGATCTGGCGATGCTCGCCCTGTTCGGCTGCCCGTTTATCGGTCGTATCGTGGCCGCCTACGACGAGGCGTCCCCGCTCGCCGACGGCTGGCGCGAGCGCGTCCCCCTTCACCAGCTTGCCCCGTTGCTTCACCACTGCGCCCTGTTCGGCCGCTCCTACACCCGCGCCGCCCTCGATGCGGCCCGCCCATTTGCCTAATGGCCTCGAAGCATGCTACTTGAATCCAGGCCGTAAGTGCGCATTCACAATAAACAACCAATGGTTGCCTATATAAACAAGCACTAAGAGAATCTAAGAACAGTCAACCACTCATACAATGGAAGTTGGGTGCGTTCGCAGGCGCGCCCTGGAACGAGAGTTCAGAGAAGGGGGATCACATGTCAGATGAGAAGTGGGTCTGCACAGCCTGCCCTGGTTGGGGCGACCACGAGTTCTGTGCGATTAAGACCGTCGTGAAGGACGGGAAGATCGTGCGTACCGAGGCAGTCGACTACACGGGCGCCGAAGAAGGCGAAGGCCATTGCTGCCAGAAAGGCATCGCGTCATGGCGCCAGGTGTACGCCGAAGACCGCCTGCTCTACCCGCTCAAGCGTGTGGGTGAGCGCGGCGAGGGCAAGTGGGAACGTATCAGCTGGGACCGAGCGTTCGACGAAATCGGCGCGAAGCTTGTCGAGCTGCGCGAAAAGTACGGCCCCGAAACGGTCACGTTCTGGAACATCACCACGAGCCTGCCGCCATCGCAGGGCCTCGACACGCTGCTCGGCAACCGCTTGTGCGGCCTGTGGGGCGGCACCGATCCGTTGAACGCTTACGGCCTGGACAACGGCCCGTACTATGCGTCGTACTTCGATTTGGGCGATTTCTACAAGTACATGATGATCGACCCCGTTAAATTCGACGCCACGACCTACCTCATCATCTGGGGTGGCAACCCGATGGAGAACCAGCAGCGCGTGGCAAAGCACATTGTCGAGGCCAAGAGCCGCGGCGCGAAGATCGTCGACGTGGGTCTGCTGTTCGATGCTTCGGCTGGTTACGCCGACTGGTTCATCCCCGTGAAGCCCGGCTCCGACACGGCGTTGGCGCTTTGCATGGCGCGTCAGATCGTCGAGCGCGGCGAATACGACCGCGAATTCATGACCAAATACACAGTGGCTCCGCTGCTCGTCGATGTGGAAACCGGTAAATACGCCGAAAACGAGGGCTGGTTTTACTACTGGGACGAAGAGTCCGGCGAAATGAAGCCGACTGCGAAGGGCGCCGAGGAATACGAGGGCACACCCGCCTTCGATGGCGCCTACGAGCTCGACGGTCGCACGTATAAGCCCGCATTCCAGATGCTGCGTGACCACCTGGCCACCTACACGCCCGAGTACCAGGAGACGATTACCGGCGTGCCGGCGGCTGATGCTGTGAAGCTCGGTGAGGAATATTCGGCGCACCGTCCGGCGTTCATCGTTGGCGCGCTTGGTATGCGCTACCAGAACCAGGGCGACGCGTACCGTGCGTTTTACCTGCTCGGCATGCTCACGGGCAACTTGGGGCATGCGAACGGCGGCGTGACGAGCGAGATCCAGCCGTGCGGTTGGCCGCTCGGTTTCAACAACCCGTCCATCATCTTCCCGAACGGTCGCGAAGCCGACAAGACCGTGTTCGTGAAGAACGGCGACTACTTCGAGGACGCCAAGAAAGGCAAGTACAAGGCGTTCATCAAAGTGGCTGGCAACCCGGTTCATAACTGTCCGAAC
The DNA here is from genome assembly GCA_017460365.1 of Eggerthellaceae bacterium. Classification (GTDB taxonomy): domain Bacteria; phylum Actinomycetota; class Coriobacteriia; order Coriobacteriales; family Eggerthellaceae; genus UBA9715. The sequence goes on along the minus strand of JAFUBE010000096.1, from coordinate 2,191 downwards.
CGCAGCCGCTGGATCGAGGACACGTTCCCCCACATGGAGCTTATCGTCGACGTCGACGTGTGGATGACCGACACGGGCGAGTACTCCGACTACGTGCTGCCCGCCTGCATGCCTTTCGAGCGCGAAGAGCTCATTGCGGCCGCGCAGTACAACCATGTGGTGTTGCAGCAGCCGGCCGTCGAGCCGCGCGGCGAGTGCAAGGACTCGTCGTTCATCTACGGCGGGCTGGCCGAACGGGTCGGACTGGGCGAGTATTTCCAGAAAGAAGACGGCACGCCCATGGTAGCCGCGGACTGGATTCGCATGCGCCTAAACTCACCGCAGCCGTTCCTTGCCAACATCGATCCGCCGTTGACCTACGAGCGTTTGGCCGAGGAAAAGATCATCCGCGCCGCTGTACCGCCGATTCCGTGGGACCCGTTCTTCGGCATGAAGTTCCCCACGCAGACTGGCCACATGGAGTTCTATTCCGAGCGCTTGAACAACGTCGGCTTGCCGATGGCGACCTACCACGAGCCCTACGAGGTTCCCACCGCTACGAGCTTGGCGAACGGAACCGCCAAGCACAAGTACCAGTTCTTCAGTGGCCGCCAGCGTTTCTTCATGCAGTCGATCTTCACCGACGACCCGGTGATGACCGAGCTTTCTGGCGGCAAGCCGACCGGGCGCATCAATCCGGTCGATGCGCGCGCCGAGGGCATTGTGGACGGCGACAAGTGCGAGGTATATAACGAGCGCGGTCATGTGGTCATAGAAATGCGACTTGACCAGGCGATTCCTCCTGGAACGATTCAGGTGTGGTTCGGCTGGCGCAAGCGCCAGTTCGAGAAGCACGAGGGTGAGGATTCCGGCATGTACTCCGAGCTGCTCGTGCCGCTCGGCGACAACGACACGCTTGACGCGGCGGCGCAGTATTGGTACGAGTGCACCGAAGCCGACGGCGCGGTCGGCTATATCCTGGGTGGCACGTCGTATTCGGCAATGGCCGGAGCTTGGGACACCATTTGGGATTGCGCATGCGACATCCGCAAGCTCGAGGCGTAGAAGGGGACAACCATGACTGAAAATAATACCATTTGGGCGCATTCGCCCGCCAAAACGGAAGTCGCTGACGATGTAATCTTTGTCGACCTGCTGCGATGCACGGGTTGTTGGACCTGTTCGTTGTCGTGCATGACCGGCAATGGGCTGAAAGACGGCCAGTATTTCGTGAACGTACGCACGCTCGGAAGCGGCGAAGGCATTGATCGGCCCGCCGGTGTGTGGCCCGACCTGCACATGTCGTGGATGCCGTACTATACGCACAATTGCATCAAGTGCAAGCCGCGTACCGACGCCGGCGAGCTTCCGTACTGCGTGAAGAACTGCCCGAACAAGGCGCTCGCCTACGGTGCCGATGCGGTCGAGAAGATAGAGGCCGCCCGCGCCCGCGGCGCGCGCATCTACCAGCTGCCGGCATGGGAACACAGCAAGGAAGGCATCATCTACGCCAGCCCTGATCGCGAGATCATCTAGCAGCTTAGTGGTTGGCAGACGCGGGAAGTTCGGTGGGGCGGCAAGGGTTCTTGTCGCCCCGCTCTACTTTTCGGGCGCGCCTGCCGCTTTTTCGCATCGTCAGGTGAATCAGTGCACATATTTGCCGATTAGGCCTAAGCCTGCCATCAAAAACCCCAGGTCGAAAAACGGCAGAGGAGCGCGTGCGCTAATTCGGGCACGTTTTGCTACTGCGGCTCCGCTTCGAGAGCGGGCAATCTTTTACAACGCAGATGGTTGGTGCGCTATTTCGAACGAAGCCGGTATAGCCGAGGGGCTACATATTTGTCCAACGTGCAATAAATATCGAATATACGACGATATTGGCATGATGGGTGGATATACATGCAGAAAAATTTGAAAATACGACGAATCGAGAACGAACAACAAGAGTGGCAATGATTGGTTGCTTAAACTACCTGCGGTTATGCAGTTAAGCAGTGGAGGAGAATCTCTGCTGCCAAGCGTAGAACGTCGTATTTTCGAAAAAATTTGCAATCGACTGGCACAAATTAGAGAAATCGTCATATATTCGAAAAAAGATGCAATCTGTTGTGGCAGGTCGGAATAATCTCGGGTAGTTTGGCGTTGTCGAAAGAATCGGGCCTCTCAGGGTTGGTGGACATAATGCGGAGGTTGACATGAATACTTACTTATT
>JAFUBE010000848.1 GCA_017460365.1 Eggerthellaceae bacterium | reverse complement strand
GGATCCTAGTAGGTGCCGTAGTCGCGAACGGTCCTGAACATGGCCTCGACGTTTTCGGGCTTGCAGTCGTCCATCGTGTCGTTCAGGTCGAAGATGTAGCCGCCACCCGGTGCGCAGATGTCGAGGACTCGCTTGACCTCGTCTTCGACCTGCTGCACGGTGCCGCGCTCGAGCAGGCGCGGGTTGAAACCGCCGCAGATGCAGTGCTTTTCGCCCACGATGCGCTTCATCTCGGCCAGGTCGACGTCCTCGAACCCGATGACCACCTTGCCAGCGGGAAGCTCCGCGAGGCGTTCCAGGCGGGAATTGTACGGACCTTCGGTGTAGACATACGGTATCTGGCCTGCGGCGACGAGCGACTCGACCAACCGCTTGAGCGTGGGCCAGTAGAACTCGTCGTATTGCTCGGGGCTCAGGAAGCCGTCCATGCCCTTGTGCAACGGGATGAACACCCACAGCGGCCGCGCGTGTGCTCCATCTGCGCGAGAGCTCCGTAGAAGGAGCCCGGGTACATGCGCTCGATCGCCGCATGCACGGTTTCGGGCTGCATGAGGACGTCTTCCATCATGCCCATGGTGCCGCGCAAGGTGTCCGATATGGCGTCGTAGGCCACCGTGGTGGTGGCACCGATTTGCAGCGGGAACCCGAGTTCTTCGAGCTGCGCCTCGCAAGCGCCGACCACCTTGGCGTTCTCGATGTAGAGATAACCCGCCTCGGCGAAAGCCTGGAAGGCCTGCGCGATGCGCGGGTCCATGAACGGCATCATGCCCGGGAACAGGCCATAACCGTTCAGCGTGGTGAAGTTGGCGCCTGCGAGCGACTCGGCGGCCTGGCAGCTGCGCGGCAGGTACTTGTTCATCATGAAGCCGCTGTAATCGCCGAGCAGATCGCGGTACTCGTCGTCTTCCATGTACTCGGTCTCGATGTACTGGTGGATCGAGTTTTCAGCAACGATGTCGCCAGGCATGCCGGCCCACCTGAGCCAGTTGAGCCCGAGCTTGTCGAACATGGGGCCCAGACCGGCGAACATCGAGCCGAACGTGTTGCCCATGTCAGGCTCGTATTCCAGCGTGTATTTGATGAACGCGTCGGAGGCCAGGGACGCGTCGTACATGGCCTCGGCCACCGTGTGACCGCTGTGGATAATGGGATATGTCTGCGCGAACGGAATGCACGGCACGCGGTCCGGTTCGCCTTCCATCGCAATCGCGTCGTTGACCCTCTTTAGCCTCTCGTTGTATTTGGCCTTCGTGCTCTCGTCCATCTCGTCCCCCTCTTCAACTCGCACAATAGTAATCACCGTGCTTCCATTGTGTTGCACGGCGCAGCCGAAACGATGTTGGCTCTGGTTACGCGCGGTTCGCGAGGTATTAACGAGCTGGTGTGATATGAAAAAGCCGCCCGAATACGGTAGGCCTCCTACGCGATGCTCGATTGACACGGTATTAGTGTTCGGCTAATTTATAGTCTAGTTACTATTAGCCGATAGGAGACGTCTATGCGATACATAACCAGGGAACTCGAGGGAAAGTTCCTGGAGGCAAGCGAGACGTTCAGGGCGGTCATGGTGACGGGCGCACGGCAAGTCGGAAAGTCGACCATGCTAAAGCATCTCGCGGAGGACCAGGGCAGGGCCGTCGTCACGATGGACAAGACGGCCGACCGCGAGCTCGCGCGGCGCGACCCTGCGCTTTTCTTCCAAACCTACCGCCCGCCCATCCTAATCGACGAAATCCAGAAGGCCCCCGAGCTCCTCGAGCCGATAAAGATCATGTGCGACGAGAACGAGGGGCGCGGCCGGTTCTGGCTCACCGGATCGCAGAGTAAGAAGCTGCGCAAGACCGCAGGCGACACCTTGGCAGGGCGGCTTGTCACCTTGAATCTCTACAGCCTGTCCCAGCGCGAAATCGCACATGTTCCAGAAATCGGAACCCCGAGCTTCTCGTATGACGACCTGCTAAAGCGACAGAAGTCTTTCCCCGCCAACAACGTGGTGGACACCTTCGAGCGCATCTGGCGCGGCGGCATGCCCGAAGTCCAAGACCTGAACGAGAGCATGCTCGCCACGTACTTCGACTCATACGTCGAGACCTACCTCATGCGCGACGCGGTCGACGACAACGGCATCCAAGACACCGAGGGATTCCGCCGTTTCCTGCGCGCCTGCGCCGCGCTTACCGGAGAGCTGTTGAACTACTCTACCCTGGCAAGGGCGGCTGACGTCAGCGTGGCGACCGCGAAGGAGTGGACGGGCATTCTCGCGGGCATGGGCATCATCTACCTGCTCGAGCCGTTCTCGAACAACGCGCTCAAACGCCTCGTGAAGACGCCCAAACTCTACTTCTGCGACACGGGCCTGGCGGCGCACCTGTCGATGTGGCCGAGCGCGAACGTGCTCATGGCGGGTGCGGCGAGCGGGCATTTCTACGAGACCCACGTGGTGATGGAGCTCGTTCGGTCGTATGCCTACGGCGGCTCCAAAGCGAGCTTGACTTTCTACCGCGACCGCGACGGACGGGAGATCGACCTGGTCGTTGAACAAGGCCGCGCGCTGCACCCACTGGAGGTGAAGAAGTCCGCGTCGCCGACGCCAGCCGATGCGGGGCGGTTCAAGCTGCTCGACGCGTCCGGCCTTGACCGTGGGCCTGGCGGCATCGTGTGCATGTGCGAGAGCCCCTACCCCCTGACCAAGACGGACTCGCTCATCCCGAGCAACATCCTGTAAGCGCCTTGTTGCGAGCGCCTTGTCCTTAGCCTAAACGCCCTCTTCCTCGAGCTTCGAGCGGGCCTTCGACTTGCGCATGTAGAACTTGCCCGTCGACCAGCGCTCGGTCACCACCAGGCCCTCGCCCGCGTAGCTCATGCCCGCGGTCTTGGCCTCCACCGCCGTCTT
>JAFUBE010000847.1 GCA_017460365.1 Eggerthellaceae bacterium | reverse complement strand
CTTTCAGCTCCTTCGCCAGCCGGAAGAGCCCGTGGTTCTTCACGATGGGCTTCAACCGCTTCTTCAGAGGCGTCGCGGGTGCGCCGTCTACGACGAACAGCTCTTTCATGACCGCAGCCGCCATCGAGGGGTACTCGTTGAACATGCTGGACCACCCGTCCATGACATGCGGCCACTTGCGATAGGTCTTCAGGTCCTTGATGACGAAGCTGTCCTCCATCAGGTCCTTGTACTTCGATAGCGCTGATGCGCTGACGTTTTCCGCGTCGATGGCCTCGCATGCGGCCTCGGCGGCGAAGCGCCCGCTTGCGATGGCGAGGTCCATGCCCCTAACTTGGTAGCCGAGGTTCATGCACAGCATGGCCGCGTCGCCGGCTACAAGGCACCCGTCGTAAACGTAGTCGGGTATCATGTCGTACCCGCCTTCGGAAACCATGTGCCCGGAATGCTCGACCAGCTTCGCATCGCGGATTATCGGGGCAACCGCCGGATGCTTCTTGAAATCGTCGAGCATCTGGTAAATGGTCGTGTCGGACGTTTGCAGGTGCTCGATCGTGGCCACGAGGCCGAGGCTGATGCTCTCCTTGTTGGTGTACATGAACCCGCCGCCGACGTAACCATGGGTGCAATCGCCAGCGAACAGCATCGCCGCTCCCTCGCCGGGAGCGCAGAGGAATCGGTCCTCGATCTTCTCGGCGGGAAGCTCGAAGCATTCCTTTATTCCGACCGCCATCTGGTTCGCAGCGGGGCGCTTCGCCCCCAGGCAACGCTCGGTCAAAAGCGAGTTTGCGCCTTCGGACACGATGACGACATGGGCCGTGATCTCGTCTTCTCCGACCCTGATGCCGCACACGGCGCCGGAGTCGTCCCGGAGGAGCTCCTCGACCGCCATGCCGCAAAGGACTTCGCATCCCGCCTGTTCGGCCAGGCTCGCCAGCCATTGGTCGAACTCGGCGCGAAGCACGCTGTAGCTATCGCACGCCGCGAGGCCCAGCTCGTCGCTCGTGAAGTCGATCGTCAAGTTGCTGTTCGCGTCCATGAGTGCGATACGTTCATGGGTTATCTTGCGCTCGAAGGGGATGTCGTCCCAGGAAATCTCGCCTGGTGCGTATTTCTCGAGAACGCTCCTAAGCGAGTGCGCGTACAAGCGCCCTCCGGTCATGTTCTTCGCTCCTGCGAAGTCCCCGCGCTCCACGACGAGCACGCTCTTTCCCTTCTTGGCAGCCACGAATGCAGCGATGGCGCCCGCACAGCCACAACCAACGACGACGATGTCGAAATCGCGATCTTCCACTGACGGCCTCCTTTCAAAAACATGCCGCCCTCCGGGCGAAGCGATTCGGCGATGCTTGCCCGCCGCCCGCTCCCCCCGGGGAGGGAATCAGGCGGGCGCAGAGTGGATGGCGCCCGCCTGATTTCGAGATTTACAGGTTGATTGCGGCGATGTAGCCTTCGTGGACCGCGTCCATGATCATGCGCGGCGCCTTCGCATCGCCGATGAGGATGACCTCGGCATCGCACTTCGCCTCGATCTCATCGCGCAGCGCCTTGTTCGGCACGAAGCCCGGGGACAGCACGACGAGGTCGGCCTCTCCCGTATGACGCCCGCTCGGATCCGCGAAGACGGGGTTTCCGTCCTCGACGCCGACGAGCGTGGTGCGGGCCTTGATCTTCGCGCCGGCCATCTGCAGGCGCACCATGTACGCGATGCCCATGCAGCCGCTGATGAAGAACTGGTCCTGGCGCGTGGTCAGGGTGACGTCCTTCCCGTAGTCCTCGGCCAGCATGAGCGCGATCTCGGCGCCCACGATGCCGCCGCCGACGACGGTCACCTTCTCGGCGTCCGTCTTGCACTCCTCCCTGAGGAAGTCCATGGCGTACACGACGTTGTCGGAGTCGACGCCCGGGAAGTTGAGTACGCGCGGCTTCGCGCCCGCGGCGATGATGCACGCGTCGAACCCGCCCGCGGCGATCGTGTCTGCGGTCGCCTCCTCGGCAACCACGTCGATGCCCTCTTTCTGAAGCTGCGTCTGGTAGTACTCGGCCAGACGCCACACATCGTACTTGTAGACGGGAATCGAGGCCTCCTTGAGCATGCCGCCGACGAAGCGCTTGTCATAAAGGGTGACGTCGTGGCCGCGCTTCTTCAGTGTGATGGCTGCTTCGCAGCCGCCGGGGCCGGCGCCGATGACG
>JAFUBE010000846.1 GCA_017460365.1 Eggerthellaceae bacterium | reverse complement strand
TCTGGTATATCGTCCACGAAGTAGCTAGCATCAATTCATCGAGCATGAGGAGTACGGCATGTTTGCCCTAACCGCTTTCATTGAATATCCGCATCTGGAAGACTACAAGCTGACGGCTGCGGAGCTGCATCCTACGATTGACCAGGCCAAGGAGCGTTCCACTGAATTGAAAGCCAAGTTCTTGGAAGAATACGGGGCGGAATCATGGGATGTTTCAGGATCGAAAGGAATGCCTTGCGCGGTAGCCACGAACGGTGAGGTGACCTTTCGGTGCTACATCGCTGATGCGCCAGAAGGTTAGTAGGTTGGTTTTGTGCTGCGCGTAGCGCAATAATTTGACAGCGATCGGAATCGAATGCCTCGGCCTTCGGTGGGGTCGGCTGCTTTAAGGGCGCGCCGGCTCCACCGATCTTTTGGCAAACCGCTTTGTGTCTAGCGTCGACGAAGCGTCCGGTTCCTGGCGAGACAAGTAAAGCCTGGGCGTTACTCGTCTAGCACCGCAGGATCGATGCCGGCGTTTTTCAAGGCTTTCATGATGCGCTCACGTTCTTGTTCGATACCCTGTTCGATACCCTGTTCGATACCCTGTTTGACCCCTTCGTCACGCCCCTCGGAGTATCCTTTGTCCAACCCTGCGGAGTATCCTTCGTCTCGCCCTGCGGAGTATCCTTCGTCGTGACCTTCTTTGTAGCCCTGTTCCCGAGCTTCGCGTGCGATGGCTTTACGGTGGATTTCCTGGGCTCTCTCCTCGTATTCCATGGTGAACAGCATGTCCCTCGCCTCCGCTCGATGATTCGTCAGATATGCCTCGAGGATTCCCTCGGCAATGCACTCGTCGACCGCTTCGTCGACGGCTTTCCGAAGGTCGAGCCCGCAGGCCTGCTTGCTGCGAATGAGGGCGAGCAGGTGGGCGTAGCCTCGCAGCGTCTCGCTTGCATTCATTATAGCTTCGTTTCTGCCCTCGTTGCAGTTCAGTACCGTGGCCGTTACCTCGATATCCCCAGGGCCCGACGCGAAGAGGGCGGAAAGCGACATGGTCTCCTGGTCGGGTCGGTTCCCGGTTCCGAAGTACAGCACTGTGAAGCGCGGGGTGGGAATTGCCAGCTTCCCCGAACCGTACAAGTCGAGTTCGTGCTCGCTGATGTACTTTGTGAAGAGCTTCGCGAAGTACAGTAGCCCCCGCAGCGGCATGTTTGGGCTGTGAGTCGACTGATGCTCGAACAGCATCATCTCGTCGTCGATGAGGAATGACACGTCATTGCGATATCCCAGGTACACGAAGCTGTCAATCGTGTTGAACTCGACTTTGGACGAGTCGGTGTGGCTCGACCCCCGCAACGCGTTGTACAGCTCGAGTGCGTTGGCGCGGTGCTCTTCGCGGCCGAATAGGTGGCAGAACAGTGAGTCTTTGTAGGTTCTTTTCACGGTAGGCATAGGTGGTCCTCCTTTCATCTTGTTGCACGCCGATGAGTGCCCGGCATTCGTCGGCAGGGCGCGTGCAACATGCTCTCTTGATTGATTGGCAGGAGGCGAGCGGGCTTTGCGCGGGCGGCGTGTCCGTTCGGACTGGAGAGTGCGCTTGCCGTAGGCGTGGCCTTGCCTGGAATCGTTGAAACACATGTTCCCATAGATAGCGATTGAAGTCAAGTACATATGTTCGTAATAAATTGCAGCGTGTTGGAAGTCTCGCGATCGTTCTTCCCATGCCATGCCACAACATTTTGTAGGTGGATAAAGGTGGGAACAAGTTGTTGTAATAGGGGGGAAGTAGGGGGGAGAACGTTACCAATAAATGGGCAATCAACTGGGGTAATGTCGTAAAATTGGTGTAACTATCCATAACGATTTTTGGGTGGAAAAGAACACACAAGAACCGTTTTGGATGGGAAATAAAAACGAGCGGAATCACCATCGTTGCGGTGGTCGGTTTTGGTTGGCGTGCAGCGAAGCTGCAGGTCACGGCGTCGATTTTGGAGAGGGTTTCCAGATGAAGCGACGTGGCCAGCGGCTACTCAAACGTCGACTAAAACGAGTAACAAAACGGCGGTGGTATCCGTTCAAGAGGCGTTATTGAAACGCAGGAGAAACGTTGGAGGAACGCTTGGAAGGCACGCGAACGACGCAAAACGGTGAAGGATTTGTAAAGTTGTCCACAGGTATTAGCTATCTGTGGCGTAACTTCGCATATTCGCCCCTTTGCGGCGGGAAAGCGTTTGGGCGTATGGGAACCCTCCAACAAAGGGTGAGCCAGGTTCGGTTGTGCGGCAGCGGAAGCCGCGTGACCTGCGGGGCTCGATGAGAAAGGGTGAATCATGGCTGACGTGAACACCAACAACGAGATGAACAGGTCAAACGGGCCAGCGGCTCCTCAATTGCCACAGGCGTGGGCGAAGGCTCATACGCCGGGGGTTCCTGCGGTTCCGATACCCCCCAAGCGAGAACCCGACGATCCCCCAGGGGCGATGTCGGGGGTGGTGACAACGCGAGGCGAGGGCATCAGTGCCGATGCTCTGGGCGCGGTGTGCGCGGAAACGCATGAGGCAGTCGCGGAGGATGTCAGCCGTCCGACCGACGACGCATGCGATTCCCAGATCACCGCTGCTAACGCCGCAATCGGCGACGCGACCGAGTCCGCGCCTGTTCCCGCGCAGGACGAGGCTGCAACCAACGTAATCACCGACGAAGCCATATATGTGGAGGAAGATGCTTCAGCACCCGATGAAGTGGCTGTGCTGGTAGACGACGGAGGCGGTGGGGTGATCGACCCAGGGCCTGACGAAATCGAGCAACTGCGGAAGGGAGCCGATTTCGAAACCGAGCCCCGAGAGGACGTGACCTCAATGAGTAACCAAACAAACCCTGCCACCAGCGCGAACGAAAACGAAGTCATGAACGAAGTCGAAACCAACCAGACAGATAGCATCGGGAGCGAAACCATGAACGATCAAATCCCTGTTAGTAATGAAGAAGTCCAGTCTCCGGTTGCGGATGCGACCGTCGAGACGGCTGCCGAGGCGGTAGAATCTACCGTGGAAGATGCCGTTTCCCCGAGCGAAACCGACGTCGTCGAAGCACCTGAGGCTATCGAGGCCGATTCGGTGCAAGCCTCCGAAACCTCGCGGCTGACCAGCAGTGCCGACGATTCCCCCGCAACCGCACGGGGTGCCGATGCCGCTGCAGCCGGGCCGGCCCCCGTAGGGGCGGCACTCGTGCCGCCCGCGGCGGCCGAGGCACCGGCCTCAGGGCATGCGCAGGCGCTCGACGTGGCGAAGGTAGTCGTGGCGCAGGCGGCGGGCGGAGCCGAAGAAGTCGAGCTCGCTGCGGGACAGCTCGGAGGCGGCGTCCTTGAGGCGCAGCAGCTCGAGGGTGCACACGAGGTCGGCGGCCTGGAACAGGCGGTAGCCGCTGGGCTGGACGCGCCTGAACTCGACGCGGGTCAGCCTGTCGAGGAAGGCCTCGCGCACGGCCGCCGTGACGGCGTGCTGCCCGTTGTCGTAGTAGACGACGACGCGGTCGAAGCGAGGGAGGTAGGCCAGGCGCTCGCCGAGGAAGAGCTTGACGTCGCGGGCGAGGCGGGCCTGGAGGCGGGCGGCGACCTCGCCGGCGTCGCGGGCGCCGAGCTCGCGCTTGAGGTAGGCGAACGTCTTGAACGCGACGGGCGCCTTGACGGCGAACCCGAACAGGGCCGCGAACAGCTTGCGCCGACGGTCGATGCCCATCTCGGAGTACGCCTCCTCGCGCCTCACGAGGGGCCCGCTGTGGATGGCCTCGCCGACGGGGTAGCCGACGTTCCGGAGCTGGCCCCCGAGCTTGGCGAGCCCGGTGTCGAGGGGCCTGTCCTGCTCGTGAAGCACGAGCGTGACGAGGTAGCGCCTGGAGTTGGCCCCGGTGTCGCCGCTCTCGTCGACGAATACGGACAGGTCGCCCATGGCTCCTCCTCCGACGCGGGTAGAAAGAAGGCCGGAGGGGTCTCCGGCCGTGCGGCTGGGAGTATCCCCAGCCGGGGGGTGGACCCAGATCGTCTCCGAACGGTCCAGCAGCC
>JAFUBE010000095.1 GCA_017460365.1 Eggerthellaceae bacterium | reverse complement strand
TTCTCCTTCAGCGCCTGGCGGCGCGTCACTGTTTTCTAAAAGAAGTCGTAGCGCGGGGGGAGCTCGACGACCTGGTGTTCGCGGGCGGCGTCGAGTTCGGCGAGCGATGCGAAATCGTGGTTCCAGCTGAAGAACGCAGCCGGATCGAAAGCCAGCTTCTCGCAGATGTCCTCGCAGCCAGACGGCACGATCGGGTGCATGAGCAGCGTGCAGATCCACAGCAGGTAAGCCGCGTCGGCGAGCACTTGGCGGCGCGCGTTTGCGTCTTCGGCCGATTCGGCAGCAGAAATGCCGTCGGCCCAGGTCTTGTTCGCATAGCGGATGAACTCGTCCATGAGCGACATGACCGAATGCAGCTCGGCTTTCTTCATCGTGCGGTCGTACGCTGCAAGCGTCTCGTGCGCCCGCTCGACCACGCGAGTCGTCGGGTCGCATACGGGAATCGCGCCGTCGAAGTTTCGCTTCGCTTCGTAGAGCACGCTGCGCGCGAGCCGGTTGAACACGTTGCCCAGCAGCTTCGACTCCTTGAGCGCCGGGTCGGCCACGCGCGGGTCGTTGCGCACCTCTTCGGGCTCGAAGGCCTTGGGCTTGAACCCGACCGACTTCTGGCCGAGGCCGAGCGACAGGAAATGCGCACGCAGCTGCTCGGCCGTGTAATGCTCGAGCAGCTCGTCGGCAGTCGGCGGCTTCACCGCGCCCGACGAAGACGCTTTCTTGTTTCCGAACAGCACATGGTAGTTTGCGATGAGCCGCGTCTGGCGGAGCGGCCGGTCGCAGGCCTCGTGCGAGAAGATCTCTCCCGGGCGCAGCGCCTCCCATAACGCCGGCTGCACCACGCCGTAGAAGTAAAGGTTATCCTGCCCGATGAACTGGTACACGCATGAATCGTCGGCGCACCAAAAGTCGCGCCAGCTGCCTTCGTCCAAGCCCATCGCGTCGTTCGCCGCAATGGTGAACGAAATCGGCGCCCACAGGCTTTCGGGCCAGCACCACACGGTGAGCCCCTCCACGCCCTCGAGCACGGGCGCCTTCACGCCCCACTCGATGTTGCCGGTGATGCGGAACGGCACGAGCGCCTTGCCCGTGCGGAAGCGCAGTCCGGCGCGACGCAGCACGTCACGGGCCTCGTCGCGCTCGCCGATGGTGGCGAATTCCACCTCGAAGCTGGCCTTGCCCTTCTCGGGTTCGCGCACCGTATGCGGCGGCAGTTGCCCGGCCACGGCCCGGAATTGCTCGCGTTCGTCGTTTTTCACGTAGATGATCGGCGCGCCCAGAAACTCGGCGCACGTCTGCGGCACGATGGCGCGAATGTCGGGATCGCCTTCCAGCTCGGCCACGTGCTGGCGCAGGTAGTCGCGGAACGCCGGCAGGTCGAAGTACCAGTTGTCGACCGGGCGCAGCTCGGGCGTGGTACCGGTGAGCTGAGAGACTGGCGCGATGAGCTCCTCGGGGTCGAACTGGTGGCCCATGTCGCACTCGTCGGCGTAGGCCTTCTCGCTCTTGCAGCCACGTACGGGACAGCGGCCGATGACCTGGCGTCCGTTGAGGAACTGCCCCGCCTCGACGTCATAGAACTGGCGGGTGGAGAGCTTGAGCAGCTTGCCCTGCTCGTACAGGCGGCGGATCAGCTCGTCGGAG
>JAFUBE010000845.1 GCA_017460365.1 Eggerthellaceae bacterium | reverse complement strand
TTGCTATGCTGAAGATAATCTCGAGCACCTCGCTCAGAAACGAATACAACGAAGTCTCATCCTGGTGCCACGAGAGCTCCGAGCCGGCGTTTGTCACGAAGAACGGGGCGGGGGGATCTCGCCATCATGAGCGTTGATGCCTACGACGACCTGTCAGCCAGGGCGTCCCTGTACGATAAGCTCCTCGAGGGTAGGGCTGACGTTCAGCACGGCAGGGTTCGAGACGCACGGGATGCGATTGCCGACCTCAGGGCGAGGTTCGCATGAGGAGGTATGCGGTCGTCGTCACGAAGACCGCCGAAGACGATCTCGCCGGCATTGCCGATTACCTTTCCAGCCGCTTAGGAACTCCAAAGCAGCAATAGAGTTCTTGGACGACTTCGAGCATCTGATCGGTTCCCTGGAGACACTTCCATCGGCGCACGCCGTCGTTCGCGACGAGCTCCTTGCGCTCGCCGGCTACCGCTGGTCTGCGGTAGGGTCGTACATGGCGTTTTTCACGATCGACGAGGAATCCTCGTCCGTCAACGTCGAGCGCGTCCTCCACGGCAGAATGAATTGGCGTGAAATCGTATGGGTATTGGAGTGGACGCCGCTTCTAATAACGGCGAGTTCTGCATGCCAGATGCAGCACCTCGGGAAAGCTGAGGATGAACTACGCCCGCATCCGCCCCGGCGATAGGGTCCGCGTGCAAATGATCGCAGGCGATTCCTCCACGAGGGCGTATTGTCTGGCTCTACAAGTAGCCGCAACCAGGAAGTGCCCTTCCCGCTTACGCTGAACGAAATCGGGGAGATACAACACGAAGACAATTCCCACTGAAACCGCCTCCATGGCCGGTGCCATCGAGGGCAATGCGTGCACGAACAAGTTCTTCAGCGTCGAATATGCGCTTCCCGAGGGCTTCAGCTACTACGACGCCGAATGGCGAGGCCGAGATCGATTCCACTCTCGGCCACTTGGTCCACATCGGGTAATCCGGGTAACACGCGTAGCCTATACGCAACGGAGCAGTTACACCAACTTTCGGCACGTGGTCCGTCTCCTACATTCCTTCGCGCCAAGCGGTGGAAGGCAGGGTGAAGCGGTCTTCCGGCTTGCGCTCGACCGCGAGGCCGTGATCCGCGAACGCCTGCGCGAGTGCGTCGACGATAGCCGTCACGTCGCTGCACGCCAAGCAGTCGATCCGGAACTTCCCGGCGTGGTCGATCACGTTCACATGGAGCGTGTTGCCCGCAGCGGGCTTGCAGAGGAAGCGGACGTCGGCGAGCTTGTCCGAGTAGCCCGTCTGGTGCAGGCGGCCGATGTAGTCGACGTAGAAGGTGTCGTGGCCGACCGTCGCGAAGCCCGAGGGCTTCTTGGTCTCCTCCCAGTAGTCGGTCGCCTCCTCCATCCGCTTGACGTACGTGGGCCTCAACATGTTCTGTATGCTGCGCCGCAGGTCGGGGCTCATCTGCTGTTTCAGGACGCCGCGCAGCCGTGCCGCGCGATCGGCGAACGGCAGGGCGTCGAGCGGCGTGCCGCACAAAGGCAGCAGTATGCGCGACGAGCAGTGCTTGAAGGTCTCCTCGCAACCGAGCATGCGCCGAACCGACAAGGGCAGGTTGGCCACGACGGGGGCGTCGAGGTCGGGGTGCACGGCGGCGACGGCCTCGGCCACGAGCATGGAGATCGCGACGGAGGGGGACGTGCCGTTGCCCTTCACGAAGGACATGAGGCTCTCCGAGTCCACCTGCAGGCCCCAGTCGCGCACCTCGTTGCCGGCAGCCGGCGAGAGCTCGGGCAGGTGGTAGGGCGTTGCCTGCTCCTTCCTCTCGGGCATCTCGAAGCCCGGGCTGACCTCGTAGGTAGCCGAATAGGGCTCGAACTCCTCCGCCTCGGACATCTCGCCCGCGTCGGTGCGGATCCCGCAGGGGTCGTACTCCTCGCCGTCGCGCATGCAGTAGTAGTGGTAGAGCACCGACTCCGCGAACGCGTCGATGCCCTGGCCGTCGCAGAAGCCGTGGAACATCGAGAAGCGCGTGACCTTGCCGTCGCAGGTGAGGTCGAGCATGTGGTAGTTGGTCTCGTGCCCGCCTACTGGTCGCACCCGCATCCCGCGGCCAACTTCCATGGGCAGCGGGTTTTTGGCATAGTACACGGCGCCGCCCTCGACCTGCATGGTTTCGGCGAGGTAGGGCATGCGCGCGAGCG
>JAFUBE010000844.1 GCA_017460365.1 Eggerthellaceae bacterium | reverse complement strand
CGAGTACGGCACCGTTAAGCAGGCGTGGGTCTCCGGCGGCAGTTTCCGCGGCATGGAAAAAGTCGTCGAGCTCCGCAAGCCCGAAGACGCAGCCCAGATTGTTCCGCGCATCTGCGGCGTGTGCCCGGTTTCGCACAGCCACGCGGCCACCATCGCAGGCGAGAAGGCCTACGGCATCACCATTCCGAACGGCGCGCGCATCGTGCGCAACCTCATCGAGGGCGCGCAGTTCCTGCACAGCCACATCCTTTGGTTCTACAACCTGGCGGCGCTCGACTACGTGAACCCGTTGAACGCCCTCGACGCCGACATCGCCGACACGTACGCGCTCGCTCAGACTGCCGGCACGTCGTCGTTCAGCGACTACAAGGTCGTCCAGGAGCGCCTCGAGGCGTTCGCGAAGAACGGCCAGCTGTCCATCTTCTCGGGCAACTGGTTCGATGCCGAAGACGGCGAGGCCTACAAGCTTCCGCCCGAGCTCGACCTCATCTGCACCGCCCACTACCTCGAGGCCCTGAAGTACCAGGCTCGCGCTTCCGAGGTCGCGGCGCTGCTCGGCGGCAAGATGCCGCACGTCATGACCATCACTCCGGGCGGCACCTCGTTCGTGCCGACCGCGCAGAAGCTCGACGACCTGTGGGCCATGGTCAACGAGATCTACGACTGGGTCGAGGCCACGATGATCCCCGACACGCTCGCGCTCGCGCCGTTCTACGCCGACGGCCTCACGTGGGGCGGCGGCTGCGGCCGCTTCGGCGCTTGGGGCGTCTTCGAGGGTCCGGGCTGGCCGTCCGAGGGCAACTACACCGAGCAGATGACCCCCCGCTACCTGCCCGCCGGCGTTCTGATGAACGGCCTGTCCGGCAGCGTGCAAGACGTCGACGAGAAGCTCATCACCGAGTACGTCGGCCATTCGTGGTACGAAGGCGACGGCACCTACACCGCGCCCGACTTCACCACCAACCCGAAGTTCACCGAGTACGACGTCAACAGCCGCTACACCTGGTGCAAGGCGCCGGCGTACGACGGCAAGGCGCTCGAGTGCACATCGCTGTCGCGTATCCTGATCGCTTACAAGCGCAACGTGCCGTTCATCGTTGAGCACGTCGACGACTTCCTGAAGAGCCTGGGCAAGGGCCTCGGCCTTGCGGGCGCAGCTCCGGCCAGCGCTGCCATCTCGATGCTCGGCCGCACGGCCATCCGCCAGGTGGAAACGCTCTACATCGCCGAACTCATGACGGAATGGACGCAGGAGCTCATCGCTGCTGTCACCGAGGGTACCGCCGACATGTTCACCGAGCCGCTGAAGGACTCGGGCGAGGGTTCCGGCTTCTGGGAGGCCCCGCGCGGCGCCCTGTACCACTCCGAGAAGGTTTCGGGCGGCAAGATCGACGGCTACCAGATCATCATTCCGACGACCTGGAACCTCGCGCCGATCAACGGCAACGGCGAGCATGGCCCCATCGAGCAGGCGCTCATCGGCTGCCCGGTCGAGGACATCGAAAAGCCCATCAACGCGTTGCGCCTCGTTCACAGCTACGACCCGTGCGTGTCCTGCGCGGTGCATGTGAGCGAGCCGGCCACGGGCAAGCATTTCGAGACCGTAACGAACCCCTGGGGGGTGAAGTAAGATGGCACATCTCGCACATTACAAAGAGGCGCATCCGCTGCCTTTCGTGGTCACGCACTGGATTAACGCAGCGGCCATGATGATTCTCATCATCACCGGCTTCATGATTCACTTCCCGGTGCCCGCCACCATGGGCGTCGTACGCGGTCTGCACATCTTCTTCGGCTTTGTCATTTTCATCAACTGCCTGGTCCGCGTCATCCTGTCGTTCTTCGTGAAGTCCGCACCCACCGGCGGCACGCGCAAGACAGTGAAAGACTTCAGGACCTGGCTGCCGCAGAAAGACAACCGCCATCAGGCTGGCGCGTGGATCAAGTATTACCTGTTCATGAAGAAGGATCATCCGCTCGGCGCGAAGCTCGGCGTACCGCAGAAGATTTCGTACCTGCTGATCCCCATTCTGATCGTTCTGATGTTCATCACGGGCATATGCCTGTGGGCGCCCACGTCGCAATGGGGTTTCTGCCAGTGGTGCCTCAACCTCGTTGGTGGCGCCATGAGCATGCGCATCATCCATTACTTCGGCATGTTCGTGTTCATTATCTTCCTGTTCATTCACGTGTACCTCGCTAACATCGAGGGTATCGAACCCACGAAGCTGATGTTCGCGCGCAAAGAGCACGGCGGCCTGGTGTACGACCCCGACAAGCACGTCATCGTCGGCGACGACACCTTGGGGACGCGTCACGAATAATCGAGCGCTTGCTTGCATGCATCTGGGCCTGGGATTTTCCCGGGCCCTT
>JAFUBE010000843.1 GCA_017460365.1 Eggerthellaceae bacterium | reverse complement strand
TGACCACGGCGGCGTCCGTGGCAGTGGTCGAGAATACCGTGACGACGGCCATCGACGACTTGGACGAGCTCGCGGAGGTGGAGTTCTAGCCAGCGCCGATTTCTAGAGGATCCTGGTGTTGTAAGAGGGGTCGATCTGGCTGAAGTCGTCGGGCGGCTGAGGCGGGATCGGGTCTCCGCAGTAGGGGCACGTGCCGCTCGTGACGCCGGGCTCCGCCGCCACGGGCATGCCGCATGTCGGGCAGTTGGCCATCTGTACGTCTGGCTTTTCTACCGGGCTGGGTCTGAAGCACATGGTCCCCACCTCGCTTCTCTGGGTTCGCACCTCGCCGGAATTGTCCTCGCGCTAATTATACGTTAGGCGCCCGTAAATCGTCCCGGCGCATTTGTGACCGCGCTCTAGCATTGGGCGAAAAGACGAAAGGAATTAACCGCGATGCTTGATGCCTACGGACTGCACGAACTGGTATGGGACGCCTGCGATGAGCGCTTCGGCGACATGTTGGTGGCATCGCCCGCCGATGCGGGCGGGCGCGGGATATCGCTTGCCGTGCGCGAGGGCGGCGCTGCCGCCGATCTGACGGGCGCGACGCTCTACTTTGCATGGAAGCACAAGGCCACGGGCGTTCGCGGCACCGAGCCGTTTCAGGCCGTGAACGCGTCTGCCGGAACGTTCAAGGTCTTCTATCCATCTGCCATGTGCGAGGCGTCGGGGGCCGTGCAGGCGCAGATTGTCGTCTCACGCGGGGACGACACCTACATCAGCTCCCGCGTGTTCACCATCAAGGTGGAGCCCGTGGTGATCGGCGGCGAGGAGTCCGAGGACGGGTTCACGCTTTTCATCGGGGCCATCAACGCCTACGAGAACGCGACGTCGATCACTACCGACGCTGCAACGGCGGCCAACGCAGCCGCGGCGCTCGCGAACACGGCGGCAGGCAATGCTGACCAGGCCGTGGCCGACCTGCAGGCTGCCGCACAAGCCCGCGATTTCGACGGCGAGGACGGGGCCGATGGGTTCAGCCCGACCGCGACGGTGACGCAGACCGCGACCGGCGCGACGATCACCATAACCGATAAGAACGGCACCACCACGGCCGACATCGCCAAGGGCGCCCAGGGCGAGAAGGGCGATGCCGGCGAGCAAGGGCCTAAGGGCGATAAAAGCGATACCGGCGAAACGGGGCAAGGACCACAGGGCATGGGGCGACAACGGCGCCTACGGCAACCAGCGCGGCGACCAGGGCGGCTGGGAGGCGTCCGTCCACGGGTACTATGATTACCCCTGGGACGGCATATTGCACTTCGTCGGCGACGGGGATCCCGGCTCTGCGCCTGCGCCCGCGCCCGCCGAGCAGCCGTCAGACCTCCCCACGCCCCGCTTCCGCGTGGCGATCGTGCGTGACGGCGCGAAATGCTGGCTCCCATGGATGTGCGGACTCGTCGACGAGGGCGGCTCGGACGACACCGTCGCGGGCGGGCCCGGGTGCGGCATCGTCGACGTCGAGTTCGAAGGCGGCAGCCTGGGCCCGAACGGGTGGTTCACCAAGAACATGAAGGGTGACAAGCTGATCGGGCTGACCGTCTACTACGACACGCCGCATCCGGAGGAGACTGGGTACTATCAGGCGATGTACCGGGTGCACTGGCTGGGCAATAACCCGGACTGGGGCAAATACGAGTACGACGACAATGACGGCGGGGTCGGCAACGACGCGGATCAGCTGGATATGATCGAGCTGACTATCGTGCGGTGCTAATCCGTCGGGCGGGCGGCTGCTGCTCGGATCACGGTCGCCCGCCGAGTATGAGTGGTTTTTGACGGACGGACGCAACGACTGTAACGGTTGCCTGACAAGAGAGAAGGACGCCCTTGCCGCCAAGGCGAGCGCATGGTATAAAAGGTATCGGGTTGGCCCTTCGGGGTTGGGCCCGTCAAAGTCGGGCGGAGGGATCTCCGCCCTTCTCGTTTTCTAGGAGCGTACGGATTTGGAATACAGCGTCTTCATCGATGAGGCCGGGGACACCGGCACCGACTCCGAATACTACATGCTGACGCTCGTGTTCCACAACCAGGGTGCGTCACTCGAAAGCAACATCGCGGCATACGAGAGCAGGCTGACGAGCGCGAGCCTGCCCAACATCCCCTTCCACATGCAGCCCCTCATGGGAGGGGACGGCGACTACGCCACACTGTCGATAGCCGACAGGGCACGGCTGCTCTCGTACTTCCACGAGTTCGCCGTGCGATGTCCGGTCGTGCACAAGACCTTCGTCTACGAGAAGAAGAACTACGGCATGCGGGGCAACGACTCCGACCCGTTGGAGATAGCCGAGAGACTGTGCGGGCAGATGGAAAAGGACCTGAAAGCGCTGCTGAGCGGGCACCTGGACTTCTTCCAGCAGTTCGACAAGGTGAAGGTTTACTACGATAACGGCCAAAAGCCGGTTTCCAAAGCGCTGCGCAGGGCATTTACGGAGTGCTTGTCGTCCGCGGCCGTGGAGTTCAAGGCCGGCGTTCGCTACAGGAAGTACCGCCTCTGCCATATCGCGGACATGTTCTGCGGATTCGCGCTCCTCGACTACAAGTTCTCGAGCGGGCGGCAGACCGACACGGACAGGATGTTCGCCGACGACCACAAGAACCTCCGCAAGCGCTTCCTCAAGAAGATCGGCAGGCTCGATGCCGACAGATACGGGTTCAGGTAGAGCCGGCGAAGGAGTCTGCTATAAGCTGGCTTTCGTGAGCCTCTCCACTTCGGGAAAATGTCCTTCTCTGTTCGCCGTGCAGCCTGGATCCTCCCCAGAGTCGAGCTCCTTCCCTTCTCGGTTGGAGAATTCAGTTGCCTTTCGAAGCTGTCAATAGTGCGTTCACGTAATGAATTCGGCACCGAAAGCTGCCTCTCCGGCGTGATGCAAACCCCGGTAATAATGTGGTTGATGAACGGTGTCTACCCGCTCACGGGCTCCGACGACGCCTAGCGGATGGAGCTTTTGAACATGCCGGGCAACGGCTCGGACGTGTGGCTGGACGTGAGGACGGTGCAGCTTTGCCCGCAGATCTCGACTACGTCCATATACAAGCTCATTCACTAGGGCGACATCCCGGCAACATCAAGTTGCTATGCTCTTGCTAGCTCGCAAAATTTGGGAGACAATGATTATTAATTGCGAGATAGGAATAACATAATGGCTGATAAAAGGCATAATGTAAGTGTAATAAGAGAAAGAATCAACGAGCAAAGGAGATTCATCCAGATCGTCACAGGCCCGCGGCAGACGGGCAAGACCACGGCGGTTTCGCAGGCGCTCGAGGGTTTCAAGCACCCTTTCCTCTCGGTGGTGGCCACCAAGGGCGAGTCCACAGCGGACTGGCTGCGGGCCCAGTGGTATCGGGCGCGGCAGCTCGCCGGCTCGGGCCCTGCGCTCCTGGTCATTGACGAGGTCCAGTTCGTGCCGAATTGGTCGTCGGTCGTCAAGACGCTTTGGGACGAGGATGCGCAGGCCGGTCTTGACCTTCGCGTGCTGCTGACGGGGTCTTCGGCGACGCTGATCCAGGAGGGCCTGGACGAGTCGCTCGCGGGCAGGTTCGAGCTCATAGAGAGCACGCACTGGACGTATCCCGAATGCGCGGAGGCGTTCGGCTACAGCCTCGACGATTACCTTTTCTTCGGGGGCTACCCCGGGGCGGCGCCCCTGCGCCACGACCGCCGCCGCTGGCTGCGCTACATGAACGCCTCGGTTATCGAGCCGAGCATCGTCAACGACGCCATGCGGCTGAGCGACGTGCGCAATCCCGAGCTCATGCGGCGCCTTTTCAGCGTGGGAGCCCCGTACTCCGGTCAGGAGATTTCGTACAGGAAGCTGCTCGGGCAATTGGACGACCGCGGGAACACGGCCACCATCGCGCATTACCTGAAGCTGCTCGGCGATGCGGGCATGATGAGCGGCCTTCAGAAATACGATCCCAAGCTGTTGCGGACCAAGGCGAGCTCCCCGAGGCTTCTCGTGCACGATACGGCCCTCATGACGGCCGCGTTCGGCCGGAGGAGGGACTCTCTGCTCGCCGACCCGGACCTGCGCGGCAGGCTTGTGGAGACGGCAGTCGGGGCGTACCTGGTCAACCTCTCGTATTCCGGAAACGTGGAGGTGTTCTGGTGGCGGGACGGAGGCCTCGAGGTGGACTTCGTCGTCACATGCGAGGACGCGGTATGCGCCATAGAAGTGAAGAGCGGCCGCGTGAAGCCGACTCGCGGCATGGCCGAGTTCATCGTGAGCAACCCCGATGCGCGCCCCTTGGTCGTGGGCGCGCCGGAGTGCCCTCTGGAGGACTTCCTCACGGGACGGGTCGATTTGTTCGGGTGATGGAAAGCGGGCGGCATCGCGTTCAGCTTGCCAGTTCCGGTTGCCTCAACTACTTGCTGCGGTGCTTCGCCTTTCGTTTCTGCGGGCGCAGTTCGAACTGCGCCCGCTTCCCGTCGTCACGCCGCTCCCGCGCGTCGGCTTTTCGCCGAAGGGCGGATTTCTCCCGTTTCGCCGAAAGCGCCTGCCGCGTCTTGGTGGAACTGCAAAACAGTCCAGTGGTTCTTTCACCACCCGTTTTAAGTCATTCGAAGTAGTATTAAAACGCCAGTTCAGAATGCTTTTCCCGTATCAACTCATAGCAACAGATTCGGTTCCATGCAGGTTCCTTCTTGACCAAATTCTTGACCGTCAAGAGCCCGGGCCCGCGATCCGAGCCCGTTTGATAGTAAAGCAGAAAGGGAAAAGCCATGGCCACACAAGCGCAATACAGCAAGCT
>JAFUBE010000842.1 GCA_017460365.1 Eggerthellaceae bacterium | reverse complement strand
CGCTAGACGTGATATAATGCATTTTGGATGCTGCTTTCATGCTACGATGCTGGAATGGGACACGAGTGAAAGGATGCGCTATGCCGCCTCTGCAGGTTAAAGACTTCCCAGCCGATGTGTACGAACGGCTGCGCCAGTGCGCGCGCGAAGAGAATCGCAGCATATCGCAGCAAACGCTCACGATCATCGAAGACTATCTCGACATGCGCGATAGGGGGGTAATCCCTCCGCGCTATAAGCTAACGGGGCTTGTGCCGCTCTCTGAAAAGGCCGACTTAGGAGTCGATTACGCAGAAAAGCACCGTCGTGCGCTCGGGCGTATCAACGAGCTGCCGCCGCTTCCCGCAAGCGCCGACCTGCCAAGCGCAGCTGAAATGATTCGTCAAATCCGAGACGAGGAGGCTCGATGATAGTTCTCGATGCATCGGCGGCCATCGAAGCCTTGCAAGATTCGCCGGAAGGCCACGCAATTCAAGAAGCGCTCAGCGGCGGCGAGAAAATCATCAGCTGCGATTTGCTGCGAGCTGAAGCGGCAAGCGTGTTACGCAAATTCGTTCTCATAGGAAAGATAAGCCCCAGTGAAGCCGGGCAGCGGCTTTCGCGGCTGATGAACCTCGTCGATGAAATCTATCCGCTCGCGCCGCTTCAAACCGAAGCGTTAGCGGAGAGCATTCGGCTCAATCATTCGGTATACGACATGTTCTACTTCATACTTGCGCGCCGCACGCAAGGCACGCTGTTCACAACCGATTCGAAGCTCTTGAAGCTGAGCGGGCAACACGGCGTGGAATGCATGACGCTGGTCGATTTTTAGGGAAACGCGTTTGCATCGTCGCCCCGAACGCCGTGTGACACTTCCCGTCAGACACGTAGTGTCATTTTTCGAGGAAGGCATGCGGTACAGCGAGCGCCACCCGAAAAATGACACTTCGTGTCTGACGGGAAGTGTCACACTCAGGGCTGCGCGAGCTCGATTGCATGGAGCGGGGTGTAGATGGCACCCTCTGAATCGAGCTCGCTTTTGAAGAGCGTTACGGCGCTGGCATGGGCAGGAGCGGGAAATGGCAGCGAAGGAAGGACCGTTTTCGGGATGGCGGCACGGCGCGCAAGCGTGATATGCGGCTTGAAAGGCTTCTGGTCGAAGGGCAGCTCGTGGGCCGCAAGCGCGTTGCGCACCTCGTCGGCCATGGCGACAAGCGCGTCGACTGGAGCAATGCCGAGCCAGAGCGTGGCATCGTTCGCTTTGCCGAACTTGCCGAGGCCGTCGGCAGCGAGCGGCAGCGCGAGGCGGTTTGCACAGGCCGTTTCGAGCGCATCGATCGCAAGCGCGATTTCCCGTTCGCTCGTGTCGCCGAGAAACGCCAGCGTGAGGTGGTAGTTCTCGGGTTGCGTGAATCGCCCGTCCACGTGCTCGGCGAGCTGCCGCGCAAGGGCCGCAACCTCGAAGCGGAACCCATCGGGAACCTCAAGCGCAACGAACGTCCTCATTGGACCACCTTCCCCAACCGCATTCCAGAGACCATGCCATCGAAACCGTCATTACCGCCATGAGCATAAGCGAAGGATCTGCGGTATATCAACCGGAGATCCTTCGCTTCGCCCCGAATGACTAAAGGCGCGTTTTTCGATTTCCCATTAGCGGAAGAAGCCGAGGGGATCGCCCATGCGCTGCGTTTGCCTTACCGGCCCGAACAGCTGCGGCACCTGCCACTGGTTCGAAAGCTGCTGTTGAGCGAACTGCTGTTGGCCGGGCATTTGCTGGCCGTACGCTTGCTGGCCGCCGTCGAACTGCATCTGGTTGCCGGGCTGCGCGAACTGCTGCTGGCTGCTCGGCTGGCCGCCACCGTTGACCAGCTGCTGGTTGGGTTGCTCGGCGTAGCCGACGAACTGCTCTTGGGAAGGCGAGAACGAATCGGCCTGCCATCCCTGCGGGCCAGACTGGCCGGGCTGCGTCTGCTGGCCGGGCTGCATCTGCTGGCCATACCCCGCTTGCCAGCTCGGCTGCATCTGGCTGTCAGGCTGAGCAATCGAGCCTGGCTGCGTTGACGAACTCGACTGGCTGCCACTCGGCTGAGCCGGCTGCATGGTCGCGCCGTCGAAACTCGGCTGCGGAGTTGAACCATTGAAGTTCGGTAGCGTTGGCTGAGTCATGTCGCCGCTCGGCTGCGCGGGCTGGGTTGCGTCGCCTTGCTGGCTGTTGCCTGGCTGGCCGGTCGTGGCACCTGACTGGCTTCCGCCGGGTTGGCCCCCCATCTGCCCGGCACTCGGCATGCCTGCCGTTTGGCCATTGCCTGTCGTGGCAGTAGAAGTTGCCACCGCGTTGCCGTTCACGTACAGCGTGTAAGTCTGCCCGCTCACGAGCGACTCCGACGAGAACACGACCGAGTTCGCGCTCTTCACGCCCGTCGTCGAGTACACCTCGGTACCTGTGCTGTCTTTGATGACGATCGAGCTTCCGGCGCTGATCGACACGTTTCCGCTGGCAGTTGAGCCCATCTGGCCGCCAAACGGGCCTCCGAAACCGCCCATGTTGCCAGCGCCGCCCATGCCGTTCGTGCCGAAACTCACATAGGTGCCACTTGTCGGCAGCGTTGCCATGCCGCCCATGCCCACGGCGATGATGCTACCGCCCGTCTGGTTCCACGAGCCGTTATAATCGCCGGTGTCCATCGCCGCATTGCCGTTATTAGCCGAGCCGAAGACCTCGAGATTGCCGCCTGCAACCGTGATCGCGCCATTCGAATCGAGGCCGTCACCGCCCGCATCCACGCGCACCGCGCCACCGAAGATGTTCAACGCAAACGCATAGTCGCTGGTCAGATCCTTGTTCGCGGCGTTGATGCCATCGTCGCTCGCCGTGATGTCAACCGTGCCGGAATACACGTTCACGACCGCAGCCTCTAGGCCCTCGTACGATTTGCTCACGGTGATCGTGGGGCCTTCCGTATCGAGCGCTCCCACGTTCAGCAGGTAATCGGCATGCACGGCGTCGTCGCCCGCGTTGATGGCGAGCGTACCGCCCAGAATCCGCACTTCGTTGTCGCTGTGAACGGCATCGTCGGCTGCATCGATCGAGATGGAGCCCCCGTTCACCTCCACGAGATTCGTCGCTTGAATGCCATCGCCACCCGCCGTGATGTAAATATCGCCACCATTCACGACCACCGCGCCCGCCGACGTGGTGTCGTCTTCGTCGGGCTCGGACTTGATGCCGTCGTTGTCCGCCGCGACGATGAGCCTGCCGCCGTTCACGTAAACCACTCCGTCGCTCGCCACGCCGTTGTTTGCTGCGTTCACGACGACCGTAACCGTGTCAGTCGCATCCTTGCCTATGGTGACCGTCGCTTCGCTCGCGCCCTTGATGCCGTTCTTGCATTCCGAGCCGTCGACCGTCAGCGTGCCCGATCCCGTGACCAAAAGCGAAGCTCCGCTTTTCACCTTGATGGCCGCGCCTTCGAACGCATCGGCAACCGCTTCGTCGGCCGAAGTCTCGTTCGCGGGGTCTTCGGCATCGGTGAGAACCACGTTACCGATAATCTCGAGCGTCACTTCAGAAGCCTTGTTGCAGGTCAGCGCCGCGCCATCGGAGTTCGATAAGATGAGGTCTTTCAGCACGAGGATGACATCGGCAAGGCTCTTCTTCACCGTGACGCTGCCGTCTTCACACGTGCCGGTGATGAGGTAGGTGCCCGATTCGGTGATGGTGACGTCGGAGCCTTCGATTTTGTAGCCGCCCTCTTCGCCCTCGGCGGCCGCGCCGTCGGTCGAAAAGGTAATCGTTACAGCCGCATCTGCGATGGCGTCGGAAGCCGTGGAGGACGCGGTCTCGGCGGCCGTGCCATTGCTGACGGAAGTGGTGCTGGTGCTGGCACTCTTATCGGTGCCGGCAGAAGAGGCAGCCTCGGTAGCGCTGGCGGCGTTCGCCTCGGAAGTAGTCGACCCGGTCGCGCTCGACTCGGAAACGCTAGACCCTGATCCGGCGGCCTCGGTCGCATTCGTGTCAGCGGTTTCGCCCGCATTCTCCCCTGGAGCCTCTACCGCGTTCGCGTTTCCCGGCTGCTGCCCATTCGGCTGCTGCATGTCGCCACGCTGCTGACCCGTCTGGGAATCGCCAAATGGCAGGTCAGCCCGCCAACCTTGCGACATCTGACCCTGCTGCTCGCCAGTCGGTTGCTGCATCTGATCTTGCGTCGTATTCCTAGGCTGCTGAAACTGTTGA
Source organism: Eggerthellaceae bacterium (assembly GCA_017460365.1). GTDB lineage: Bacteria > Actinomycetota > Coriobacteriia > Coriobacteriales > Eggerthellaceae > UBA9715. Next base: position 2,374 of record JAFUBE010000842.1, on the reverse strand, counting down.
TCCGGGTTCTGGTTCTGGTTCTGGTTCTGGCCCGGCTCCTGCGCCGCGCCCTCGGATTGCCCCTGGCCCATATTCTCAGACTGCGGCTGCTGCATTTGCTCCGACTGGCGCTCGCGGCTGAAGCTATACGATACGTTATCCTGGGGCCCCGCAAGCAAATCGGGAATGAACGAACGCCCACCGAACTGCGCGTCCTGGCTCTGCACGAGCTCGACCTGCACGTCGCCATTCGACAGATCGATCGACTCCTGTTCGATGGCCTGGCCTGCTACGGGCGCCCCAGCTGCGATAGTTGCTGCGAGCGCTGCTGCGGTTATGCTTTCTATCATGTTGGCTCTCCTTGGGGTCATGCGCTTTCGCGCGTTGCTGAATCGCTATGCCGTCGGTGTACCTTCCAACGGCCACGATGCACGATACCGACTCCACCTGAAACCACCCTGAAAGGAGCAAGCTCGTCGTGATACCCGCCAGCTAGCATTTCCAACAATCGCATTATATTTGTATTACTTATAAGTTATATGCTATACTCTTGTCAAGCAAAAAGCGAACAATAGTTCTGAAGGTGATGGCAATCGCACCACGAAGCGACATACAACCGGTCCTGCAAGACCTCACGAACCTCGACTGGTCGGAGTCGGCTGTCAGCTCCACGACTGGCGGCTCGTTTCTCAAAGCGCGCTCTGGAGAAGGGGCCGATGCCACCTACTACAAGCTTTCGTGTTACGACGAAACGAACGGGGTTTACGGGCATGAATGCGTAAACGAGCTTTTTGCCTCGCGGCTCATGAACGTGCTCTGCGTTCGACATGTACCCTACCGCCTCGTTCACGCCATCGTGCTTGTGAACGGAAAGCAGCACGAAACCTGGTTAGCAGAATCAACTTCGTTTCGGATGCGCGGCGAAAGCAAGACCGCGTTGTCTCGGTTCTACGACTTCAACCATCTGGAAAACGAACAGAGAATCGAATTCTGCCATCGCTTCGGCTGGGAGCAGGATGTTTGGAAGATGATGCTGATCGATTATCTCATCGCCAACAGAGACCGCCATGGCGGCAATCTCGAAGTGCTACAACGCTCAGACGGGGCTGTCAGCTTAGCCCCACTGTTCGACAACGGGCTATCACTGTGTTTTTCAACGTACAATGCCAACGCGCTGCATGCAATCGACCCTCTGCAAGATGTCATCTCGAACAACTACCTGGGAACTCGCTCGCTCGAAGAGAACCTCATTAAGTTCGTGCCACCCGACTTGCCCGTCGGAAGGTTAAGGCCCCAACACGAAACCACCCTGCTGCAAGGCTTGGCGCCGGCGCTCGACCATGCAATCGATGGCGTATCAGGCGATGAACTCGCACAATTTCTCTGGCGTATGACGTGGGAAAGGTGGTGCGCATATGAGAGCCTTCGTGATAGCGGACGCCTACAAGCGCAAAGCTAGGCCCATAGGAGCGTTGCTCTGGAAACCCGACTCAGCGCACGCGCAGGGGCGGTTCGTCATCGAAATGGCATCGTGGTGCGAGCCGCGAAACGTACCCCTTTCCCTGTCGTTTTGCCTGGGAAGCCCGAACAGGCGCGCATCGGAGCGCGATAGCGAGAAATGGGTGAAATCACGTATCGTACCCGAGAACAGGCACAACATATCCGAGGTGCTGCTGGCGAACAACCTCACGGACTACAACGAAGTTGCGCTCCTGGCAGCCAACATGGGAAGGTCGTCAGACGACGACTTCGCCACATACGAGGTGGTGCTCCCCGAAGGACTACAGCAGGAGCTGGAAGAAGCGTTCGAGAAACCCCTGCTTGCACATGAGCCGATCAAGCCAGGTGGCACAGCAGCCGACAAGCTTATTGCGGCAACGCGCCGACGGCGCAGCGGAAGCGGCATCAGCTATGCGATCGTCTCGCTGCCAGACCTTCAGACGAGCACGCCGCACGCCGACGCCCCGCCAACCGACCTGGGAAACGCTCGATCCGCCGCGCAGCACATCGGAGCGCAGGTTAAGTCTCGCCGCCAAAGCGCGGGATTCACGCAGAAACAGCTCGCCGCCCGCGCGGGCATCACGCAAACGGTACTCAGCCGCGTGGAATCGGGTGCGGGCAACCCAACGCTCGGGCTACTCGAAGACATCGCCGCTGCGTTGGGAACAACGCTCAGCATTGGTCTTGCCGAACGCACCAAAGCTACATAGCGAAGGCGTGACGCTTCCCGTCAGACACGATCCGTCATTTTTTGGGTGGCGCTCGCGTTGCCGCATGTCTCCCTCAAAAAATGACAGAGCGTGTATGACGGGACGCGTCACGCCTTCGCTATGTAGCTTTGGTGCGTTCGGCAAGACCAATGCTGAGCGTTGTTCCCAACGCAGCGGCGAGGTCT
>JAFUBE010000841.1 GCA_017460365.1 Eggerthellaceae bacterium | reverse complement strand
GTCGAAGCTGTCGCTCGTCGCGATTGCCGCGGGCGCATTAGCCCTCGTTGCCGTTTTCGCGCTGTACGTGGTGCCGCTGTTCGTATCGCATCCCGTCGACCCGAACAGGCACGTGGCGCTCACGTCCGACTCGTCGGCCAGCGCATCGGCGTCGGCAGACTCGGCGGGCGCGTCGTCTGGTGCGTCCGGGTCCGGCAGCGCCGCTTCCACGTCGGCCACGTCGGCCTCGGCGTCCGCCTCGTCCACGGCTGCTTCCGCTTCGGCGTCTTCGGTATCGGCTGAGAGCGCGTCGGGCGGCTCGGCCACGAGTGAGCCCTCCGGCGGGACGACATCCGCATCACCAGCGGCGGCCCCTCCCGCGGCCTCGACCTCGTATTCCACGTCCGAGCGCCCCAAGATAGGCGAGTTCAAGTGGATGACGGGCGAGACGGACAAGGGCAACGCGCCGGCGGGGGCCGCGCGCATCACCGACTTCGGCAAGCTGACGGGCGGCTGGAAGGCGTACATGTACGGCGGCAACCTCGAGCGGCTGCTCAACGTTACCATCGACGCGGGGCAGTCGGGTGCGCAGGTGACGTTCGACTGGTACTACATCCGCGACAACAAGCAGGACAAGGCCTTCGAGGACACGACGGCGTCGTCCACGTTCACCGGCACGTTCGACGGCGGCATGCTCGACGCCATGGGGTCGAGCCGCATCGCGCTGACGGCGTTCTGGGAGCAGGACGGCCACCAGTACGCCACCGGCTCGTTCATGTGGCCGAGCGGCGAGACCGAGGTCATCGCACTCGTGCGACCGTAGCAGCGCGCCATCGGCGGAATCCGGCGAGCTAGCGCCCCTACCGCGCGAAGCCGCCCCTGTCGTGGCTGATTGACTGCTGGGATACAGCGCATAGGAACTTGCGTTGCTAATACGTATTTGATATATTGTTTATACGTAATAACGACTGGAAACGAGGTTAATTATGCCGATGACGATAAGCATTGACGACGACCTGAAAAGGGACTTCACTGCCGTCTGCAAGGAGATCGGGCTGCCGCCGTCCACGGCATTCGGGATCTTCGCCAAGACCGTGGTGCGAGAGCGCGCGATCCCGTTCGCGCTGTCCGCGATAAGCGCCCAGGAGCGCGCCGCTAACGCGTACGACCGCTCGGTTGCCGAAGGAGTCGCGGCTGGCTTGCGCCAGTTCGACGAGGGCGGCTTCGTGACGCGCGAGGAGTCCCGAGCCGTCCGTTCGGCTAAGGCAGTGGTCGCGTAATGACCTATCAGGCGCTTTACGCACGGCAGTTCCACGAGCAGCTGATGGAGCTGCCCGATTCCGTATACGATAAGGTCGAGCATTCCATCGACGTGCTGGTCGACAACCCGGGCCTGTTGCGCGACTACGACCCTCCCTACGACGCGGCGACGCCTCCCGTCGATTGCAAATGGTACTACGTGCCGGGCACTTTCAAGGTCCTGTACCTGGCCGCCGACGAGGCTGCGCTCCAGATGCGGTTCCTCTTCATCGCCGACACGAGGGAGGACCCGATGCGTCGTTTCGACCGCATGGAAGCAGGTGGATAGGCGAAACGAAAGGCCGCCGAAGCAGCGATTCAGCGTCATTCCAGCTGCACACGGGGTGCACACCGGCAGCGAAACGTGCCTGAAACTGGCAAAACTGCACGATTGGCTTGGCGCGGAGTGCCCTATTGAACTGCGATATTACAGATTTCGCCATGCGGCGATGCCGCTGTCACGTCGGAGGTTTCTGAAGCGAAGCGGAGGTATGCACAGCACGCGAGTTCAAGTCTCGTACATCCCGCCACGAAACTCCTGGTCACCCAGCATATCGGGTGGCCTTTTTTTGTGACCTCCCCACGTCGCGGGGACCGGTCGGGGACAGTGCGGGGACACTAACAGGCCGAGTTGTCAAAAAAGCCCGCTACGTCACGCAGTTTTGCGCTTCTTCGCGGGTTCGTGCTCGTAATCGGAGCCGTAGAGGTCTCCTACCAGTTGCGCTGCCTTGGCGTCGTTCTCGGGCACGCTGTGCGCGTACCAGTTCAGGGTGATGGCCCCGTTGGCGTGGCCCATACGGTCCTGGACCGTCTTCAGATCGGTGCCGTTGGCGAGCAGCAACGTGGCCTGGCTGTGGCGAAGCTCGTGGAAGCGGAGTTACGGGAAGCCAGCCTGCGTCCGGAAGCCGCGCCACCAACGCTCGAAGTTCGCGAGGTTGACCCATTCTCCGCGCTCGTTGCAGCAGACGGGCGTCGTGCCGTCAGGTTCCATGCAGAGCTTGGCGAGTTCCTCGCGCTGGCGTTTGCGCCATGCCTTGAGATGGGCGACCGTCTTCTCATCGATGGAGATCGTGCGCTTGCCCGAGTGGGTCTTGGGGTCCTTGACCTCACCCTCCTTGGTGAGCGTCTGGGTGACCGTTATGGTCCCCTGGCGCAGGTTCAGGTTCTTCCACGTGAGCCCGAAGCACTCGCCGCGGCGCATGCCCGTGGCCAGGGCGATGCGGGTGTCGATGGTGAAGCTGAGGTTGGCCAGGCCACGTATGGATGAGCGGCCGAACTGGTTGCCCTTCGTCACCTGGCGTTCCTCCTTCTCGTCCATCTC
>JAFUBE010000840.1 GCA_017460365.1 Eggerthellaceae bacterium | reverse complement strand
CTTGCCCAAGTTCGTGCGCTACATGGAAAAGGAACATCCCGAGGTCGATCTGGATTTGCGTTGCATGGAATACGGCGAGCTCATCCGAGCGCATCGCTCGCGCAACGTCGACGTAATCGTCAACATGGATTTCGACCCCGAAGCCGTCGAGGCGTGCGATTTCGCCAACATCTATCAAGATCGGCTCTACGTCGTCGTGGGGAAGAAACATCGCCTGGCAAAGAATTCGGACGTTGCCTTGGGCGAGCTGGCGGGCGAACGTCTGCTTTTGCCCGACGAGCAGGCTTATCCGGGTTTCGCGCAGGCCTACGAGCGCATCGTGCGCCACTCATGCGACGCCTCGCTTGCCAAGCGTTATAAGGACATCGACACGTTCTACCTGCGCATCGCCCAGGGCAACTGCATCGGGTTCTCGTCAGGGCACAACTACCGGCAGTTCGAGGGCCGCGCCGTCTTCCTGCCGTTGGTGGGCATCGATACGTCATACACGGTGAGCGCCCAATGGCTCAAAGGGACTGACGAGCGCATCGTGCGCATCGCCAAGGACATTGCCGACGTCTGCGCTGAGTACATGCAGAGTTGGTCCGACGGCGTCGGCGCGTAGTGCAAGTGTGACAGGGTAATCAGCGCCCCTGTCACACCTTTATGATTCCAAATTGGAAAGCGAGCTCCCGTATACGACACGTTAGGCGACCTCCCCCCTCTCTAAACTGGCCACATGCGAGAAAAGCGACCAGAGAGGAGAGGGGAACATGGCCAGACCCGACAAATACCAATACGTCGACCATGAGAAGCCATGGCGCTACCGCGAGGGCGAGTTGACCGTCACGCGCACGAGCGCCTGGTCGGGCCCGGGGTGCCACCTGGGCTGCGGCGTGCTGCTCTACACCGACGCCGAAGGCAAGCTCGTAAAGGTGGAAGGCGACCCGGACAATCCGTTCAACAAGGGACGCCTCTGCCCGAGGTGCCTTGACATGATCGAGTCGGTGTACAACTCCGACCGCATCCTGTACCCGATGCGTCGTGTGGGTGGCCGCGAGGCACGTGGCACCGACAACTGGGAGCGTATCACGTGGGACGAGGCTTACGACGAAATCGCGGAGAAGTTCCTGTACTACAAGGAGAACTTCGGCGCCGAGTCGGTAAGCTTCTGGAAGGGGACCGGCCGCGATATCGCCCCGTGGATCAGCCATCTGGCGTGGGCGTTCGGCAGTCCCAACGTGGTGTTCGGGCTTTCGGGCTGCGCGTGCTTCGTGCCGCGCATCGCGGCTTCCACTTGCACGAGCGGGTCGTTTTGGGTGGGCGACTACTCCCAGCAGTTCCGCGACCGCTACGACGACCCGCGTTGGAAGTGCCCTGAGCTCATCGTGCTGTGGGGCAACAATCCGGTCGTGTCGAACTCCGACGGCCTGTACGGCCATTGGGTAACCGACTGCATGAAGCGCGGTTCGAAGATCGTCTCGGTCGATCCCAAGATGACCTGGCTCGGTACGAAGGCCGAATTGCACCTGCCGCTGCGCCCCGGCACCGATGCAGGGCTTGCCATGGGCATGTTGCGCGTCATGATCAAGGAGGACATCTACGACCACGAGTTCGTGGACGCATGGTGTTACGGCTTCGAGCAGCTTGCCGAGACGGTGGAGTCCTACACACTCGAGCGCACCGAGGAGATTACCTGGGTGCCGGCGTGGAAGATAGAAAAGTGCGCCCGCATGATGGCCGAAGCCGACGGCTGGATCATGCAGTGGGGCGTGGCGACCGACATGTGCAAGGAGGCCATCCCGTCGTGCCAGGCGCTGAGCGCCCTGTTCCAGATCACGGGCGACGTCGACGTGCCCGGCGGCATGATCTCGCCCCCGTCCATCCTGGCGTACTACAACGGCTGGGGCGGCGAGAACCTGCCACCCGAGCAGGAGGAGAAGCGCCTCGGCATCCACAAGTACCCGCTGTACAAGTACGGCTTCAAGAATGCTTCCACCGACGTGACCATCGCCGCCATCGAGACGGGCAAGGACGAGAACGGCAACGACTATCCTTGCAAGGCTGCGTGGCTGCAGACCACCAACCCGCTCATCAATTCCTCGCCTGACACGCGCCGCACGTACAAGGCGCTGAACAGCTTGGAGTTCATCGTATCTGTCGACCTGTACATGACGCCGACCGTGCAGGCGCTCGCTGACATCGTGCTTCCCGCGTGCACCTACGCCGAACGCAACGGCATCCGCATCGGCGACGGCGTGCAGCGCGGCGAGACCATCAACAAAGCCGTGCAGGTGGGCGAGTGCAAGTCCGATATGGTCATCAACTGGGAGATAGGCAAGCGCATCGCGCCCGACTGCTACCCGTGGGAGACCGAGGAGG
>JAFUBE010000839.1 GCA_017460365.1 Eggerthellaceae bacterium | reverse complement strand
CGATATCGGCCGGCGTGGGCTCATCCGCGTACTATGGGACGGCGTCGACTTCGATGGCGTAGCCACGCTAGATCTTGTGTATCCGAAGCCGTCTGCCGTATTTGACCCCAATGCTGTCAGGCTCTTTGAAGAGAACGACCTCTCGGTGATGCAGGAGGTTTGGCACAAGGAAGACGAGCGGATCGATCTTGTAATCTTCCTGAACGGCCTGGCGCTTTTCACTATCGAGTTGAAATGCAACTCTGCTGGAACCAGCTGGGACTATCGCGAGGCAATACGCCAGTACAAGGAGGACCGCGACTGCACAACTAGGCTGCTCGACAGCAAGGCGGGTGCTCTCGCACACTTTGCCGTCGATCTGAACGAGGTCTACGTATGCACCGAGCTGAGGGGAAAGGAATCGTCGTTCCTGCCGTTCAACAAAGGTTGCAACGAGGGCGGCGATGCTCATGCGACCGGCCCTGGCAATCCGCCGAACCCGCGAGGGCCAAGGTCGGCGTATCTCTGGGAGGAAGTTCTCACCAAGGACTCCGTCTTTAACCTCATCTACGACTTTATCTACATGGCGACCAAGCGCAACAAGCAGGGCAAGAAGGTTGGCGAGACGCGCATCTTCCCACGCTATCAGCAGCTTCGCGCCGTTCAGAAGGTCGTCGATGACATCTCGCACAACGCTACCGCACGGAACTACCTGATCGAGCATAGCGCGGGCTCGGGAAAGACCAACACTATCGCATGGCTATCGCATAAGCTCGCGGCAACGTATCTGCCGGGTACCGATTCGCCGCTATTCGACAAGGTGGTCATCGTGACAGACCGCAGGGTCGTCGACAAGCAGCTCCAGGATACCGTGCTCGATACAGCCAAGGAGCCCGCCATCGGATGCGTTATGGACAAAGGGAAGACCTCGGCCGACCTTGGGCGCGCATTGCACACGAGCTATCGCATCATCGTGACGACCATGCAGAAGTTCCTGCATCTCGAACCAGGAACCTTCGAGGGCGAAGGCAGTCACTTTGCCGTGCTCATCGACGAGGCCCATGGATCAACTTCAGGCAAGACGATGCAGGCCGTGAACAGCACGCTCGCAGAGGGCATCGAAGAGGATTCGTCGCTCGACGAGCTCTCCGCATTCGTCGCAAATGACATCGCACGTTCTGGCAAGCAGCCGAATGTCACGCTCATCGGCTTCACTGCGACACCGACCGGCAAGACGCTGCAGCAGTTTGGGCAAACCGACGCATCTGGCCAAAAGGTGGCGTTCGATCTGTACTGCATGAAACAGGCCATCGAGGAGAGATTCATCCTGGATGTGACCTCGAACTACGTGACCTACGATTCGTATTGCAGGGTCGTGAAGGCGATTGATGACGATCCCGAGCTGGAATCTAAGGCCGCAAAGCGACAGCTGGCGCGCCTCATCTCGGTCGCACCGGGAACCATCGAGGGCAACCTTTCCGTAATGGTCGACCATTTCGCATCAACGGTTGCCATGACACTTGGTGGCAAGGCGAAGGCGATGGTGGTGACCGCTGGACGCGAGGAAGCCGTACGCTACTACCTCGCCTACGAGGGGATGCGGAGGGCCCACATGCAGACTATGGGCTCGTACCGCGCCCTCGTGGCGTTCACTGGCTCTGTTTCTGTTGACGGGACGGATTACACGGAGGTCGGCATCAACGGTTTCGCCGAGGAGAAGCTGCCCGACTATTTCGATACCGATGACTACCGCATACTGTTCGTCGCCGACAAGTACCAGACGGGCTTCGATCAGAATCTCCTTGCGGCAATGTATGTGGACAAGCGGCTATCGGGCATCACCTGCGTGCAGACGCTTTCGAGGCTCAACCGTATCTGCCCGCCATACGAGAAGCGCACCTTCGTGCTCGATTTCCGAAACAGCTACGACGACGTGAGGAAATCGTTCGCCCCTTATTACGAGGACACGTTGCTCACCGAGCCACTGACCATCGACGATGTGAGGGAGACCGAGCGCAGGCTCCTCGGCTATGGCATCCTCGACCTCGATGACGTCGAAGAGTTCAACACGCTGCTCGCGAAGGCCCATCGGACCAACAGCGAGAAGGGCCGCATGTGGGCGCTACTCGACGCTGCCGCCACGCTGGTCAGGGCTATGGAGGAGGACGAGGCAGACGAGGTCAGGCGCGTCATCAGGAACTTCATCAAGCAGTACGGATTCCTTCTGCAGGCTGCGCCGTTCGTGAACAAGAACATGCACATGGAGTACAACTTCTGCGTGTCGCTCATTCGCGAGATTGACTCCGGTCATGGTGGTGGGAACGATTTCAACATCGCCGATAAAGTCTCGCTCGAAGACTTCACGGTCGAGAAGTCGGGCGAACACGTTGGTGTCCCACTTGAGTCCGAGCCTGAGGTTCATATCCCGAAGGGAACGGGCACCGGTCTTGCCGAGGACCAGTACGAGAAGCTTTCGCGCATCATTGAGGAGTGGAACGCTCGATTCGGGTTGACGCTCGATCCTGTGGTGCATGCGGGGTCGCTCGTCTCGTTGCTTGACACGCTCCGCGCCGATCCGAAGGTGCAACAAAGTGCGAGGGTCAACACTGCCCGCGACTTCCGCAACACGGTGGATGACCGCGCTGAGGACGCGTTGGTTAAAGACTACGACCAGGACAACGAGTGGTATGGCTTCCTCTTGAACAACGAGGAAGCTCGCAGACAGCTGGTTCATGCGTTTGTCGATGACGTGTATCGGAGCTTGCACGGCGCTGGCGATAACTCGCCGCAGGAATAGATTCTGATAAGGGGCGCAGTATGGCACGACTGAAGACCATGACAACGCAGTTCATCGATGGCGAGCCCAACGGTGTGCGCATATGCCGCTGCACGCTCTCGACTATGACGACGGTGTTCGTGCCAAGGCCGCTTCTCTCCCGTGCAAAGCAAATTGCCGATTTGCCATTACGTGGAATCTACTACCTCATTAATGACGAGGACGGGGCCATCTCTCGTTTGTACGTTGGGCAGACCAAGCAGGGCATCGCTCGACTCGACGACCACAACGCCAAGAAGGACTTCTGGAACAAGGCGATACTGTTCCTCTCAGATGACATCCAGTCGTTCTCGCTCGATAACGTGAGCGCACTTGAGAAGTTTGCCATCGAGCAGGCGACCGCATCGAAGCGGTACACCGTGGAGAACAAGGTGGATCCGCGCTACGTGATCGACCAGTACCAAAAGCCCACCGTCGAGCAAATCTACGAGGAGATCGCCTTCGTGATGGGCACGTTCGGCTACCAAATCGAGGATAGTGACGATGCGTTGGCGGACGTGAAGCTGTTCTACACTTCGCGGCGCGGCGTGCGTGCGCGTGGTGTGTATACGGGCGATACGTTCGATGTGCTTGAGGGCTCACCTGTTGACCTTAAAGTGAAGCCGAAGCTCGACCGCTACGAGAAGCTGCGGCAGGAGCTGCTGGCGTCCGGTGACCTAGTCCAGGATGGCGATGGCGGACGGCTGGTGAAGACGGTTTCCTTCTCGACGCCCAGCGGCGCAGCCGACTTCGTGTTGGGTGGGTCCAACAACGGATGGATCGAGTGGAAAGACGGCGACAAGCAGACGCTGGATGCACTGTATAGGAAGTAGCTAGTTTGCGGTATTCGGGAATCTCGCACTACAAGCCATCGGCTCTCTATCCGAACAACGCGTCTCTGTCAGTGACACTAAAAACCAAATCTCATTCTGAAATGAATGAGTAAGGTCGCTTTTCGAAAAAAACTTGCAAAACCACTCGAAACTCATTACAATGGAGACTCCATTTTGAAGGGAAGGGAGTGCTGGGCATGTATAGGTTGCTATCGTTCACCATCGAGAACTTCCGATCGTTCTGCACCGCCCAGACCATCTCGCTCGACGGAGGTGACAAGCACTCGGTGACGGCCGTTTTCGGACCGAACGCGGGTGGCAAGTCCAACATCGCGCGCGCCCTATCGACCTTTGTTGCCTGCGTGCGAAACTCGTCGGAGGCAAATTGGAGGTTGCCCTACGAACCGTTTCTTCTCAAGGCAGGCATGGATGCCAGACCCACGTCTTTCTCAATAGAGTTTCTTCGCGATGGAAGGCGCTACGACTATACCTTCTCCTACCTGTTCAACAGAGTCGTCCGTGAGGAGTTGAAGGAAGAGTCCGCTCGTACGGGTCGGATGAACAAGGTGTTCGAGCGCACGGAGGAGGGACTCAACCCCTATGCGCGTCAGTTTGGCTTCGGTAAGAGGCTACTTGACCGCACGCGCGCGGAAACGCTGCTTGTGACCAAGGGCCGCGAGGACAACAACGAATACTCGAATATAATCTTCGACCTCTTAGACCATGTTACTGTGATTTCACCAAGTGCGGATCCGCTCGGCCCCCTCTTCGTCGACATGCTCAAGAACGATGTCGAACTGCGCAGAAAGACACTTGAGCTGCTCCGCAGCTGCGACTTTGCCATCCGCGACATCAAGTTCTCTGACGTGATGCTGCCCGAGGAGTTCTTCGACCAAATGCCCGTGCAACTTCCTCCCGATTTGAAGCGCGCCATCATGGAGAAAGGGTCAACGGCGTTCACCACTGTGCATGCGTTGCGAGACGATGATCGCTCGATTGTCGGTTACCGCGAGCTGGATTTCTGGAACCAAGAGTCTATGGGAACGCAGAAGTTCTTTGAGGTTGCGGTTCCCATCATTGATGCGCTCGAGAACGGGAAGGCGATCTTCATTGACGAGTATGGGTCGTTCATCCACCCGACGCTCTCCGGGGCAATCCTTGCTCTTTTTGAGGGCAGGAAAGACAACGGGGCGTACATGATGCTCACGACCCATGACACAACGCTGCTCAGGGACCTTGACCGTAGCGAGATCGTGTTGGTCGAGAAGAACCATGCAGAGGAATCTTTGATTACGAGCTTGGCATCCTTGGGAGTGAGGGACGGAGAGGCGTTCGAGAAGAGATACCTCTCCGGTATATACGGCGCCATTCCCATCATCGAGCGGTAGGTGATGCGCATGATGATGCCGCCGCTGCTCGTATGCTGCGAGGGAAAGACCGAGCAGAAGTACTTCCAAATCCTCCAACGCATTTACCGTCTCCCAGGGGCGAGGATATCGATCGTCGGCGAGAAGGGTCAGCACATGGCGCTCATCGAACGTACCGTCGAGGAGAGGGAGCAATTCTGCGCTAAGCAGGGATTCCGACCTGACGAGGTGGAGTGCTGGGCGGTGTGCGATGATGACAACATGCCTTGGTCGTACAAGGAGCTGCTCGAGTACGCCGAGAAGAACAACGTGCATCTAGCGTTCTCGCGGCCACAATTCGAAGCCTACCTGTTGCAGCATTTCGAGCAGTCTGGCGAGTCCCACCAGAAGGTTCTTTACGAGAAGCTCGGTGCATACAAGATGGGCTTTGACGGAGCCGGCTACGACGAGAGCACCAAGGGCGATTTGGAATGGCTCAGGGAGGCCATCGACCAAAAGCCGAAGATTGTTGACACGGCAATTATCAACTCAAATCAGAGGAAGAAGCAGTCGGGGAAAGTATTTTTGACCGTACAGGCGCTTGTCGAGTGGATGCGCAAGTATAGGCGCTAGAAACATGTACCTGTTGCTTATACAAGTTTGTGACGGCCCTTTAGCCTTGTAGCAGGTTAAGGGGCCGAATTCTTTGTCGGCCACGATACGAAAGGTGGCTGACATGGCCGGTGATAACCATGGCGACAAGACGCAGGAAGAGCCGCAAGCCCAGGAAGACCTCGGGCAGCAGCAGGCGGCGCAAGACCAGCCGCAGATGAGCGTCACCGACTGGGAGAAGGCCGTCGCCGAGCGAGACGAGCAGATCGCGGCGCTCGAGGCGTAGGTGGCAGAGGCTGCAAAAAGCGCCGAGGCGGCCGCGCAGCTGCGCAGCGAAATCGCGGAGCTGAAGGCCCAAGGTGAGTCAGACCGAATCGACTTCAAGCTGCAGCTCGCGGGCGTGCGCAACGTGAAGGCCGCAAGTGCCCTTCTCGGCGACCACGGCAACGACGTGGACAAGCTCAAGGAAGCAGAGCTCTGGCTCTTCGAGGCTTCCGGCAAGCACGCCAAGGGCGGCAACTCCGGCGGCTCCGGCACGACCGGCCTCCCCAAAGCGGGTGCGGCTTCCGACGAGGGCAAGACGCTCAAGCACTGGCGCGAGATAGCGGGCCTCACCGACGACGATTCCGACAAGAAGAACTAGACGAGGAGGGCTGAACAATGCCTAACCACATCGGATTCGCACGCAACTGCACCTCGGTGATCAACGAGGTGTACTAGAGGGTGTCCGTCTCGGGCGTGCTCAACTCCGGACGGCATTCGTTATGGGTTTTGGCGACTATACCTGCGTGCGGGAAAATGACAGAAGCAGCTACGGATTCGAGACTGGTGTGCCAAGGTTGGAGCAAGAATCGTATCCCAGACCAGATGTGGGATTTAGGCGGCGGGAGCTTGTCTCGAAGATGACGAGTTGCCCATGGCGTGCGACGCTGTCGATGATTACGATGGCCATCTGGTCGTTGGCATCAGGCACGTTCCTTTTTTGTCCTCAGCAATCCTTATAATGACAAAATCAAGTTCAATCGCTCTTTATCAACCGACAGAATGGCTAACTCTGTACAGGAGATGGAACATGACGGACGAGTTTGTCCATATGTTAAACGAGGCTAGAAGCACATTGGGTGTTGAGGGCGTTTCAGGTGTGTGGGCATTCCAATATGCAGAGTGTATTAGCAGAGCGAATGTACTCTCTGAGCTCATAAAGGATTATTGTTTTCAAGATGTCTGCATGGCCGTGTTTTGTGTCAACTCCTGGCACGAGAACAGATCTGCTCAAGAGTGCGTTCTTGGACTCAATGCCTCTCTTATGATCACTAAGGTTTTCGGGACTAAGACGATTGAGTCTTATAGGGACTTTGAACAGTTCTTTCGTTCTATCTATGAGGCATGTAAGCCTTCTGAGTACGAGGACTATGTCCTACCGATAATGGGCCAATCGAAGATTGAGTTTGAAGGATGTTGGTATCCGGTCATTCTAGGCTGCGGTATGGTGCAAGAGTATCCACGTCTTTACTTTGGGGAAGCGCTTTGTATTGAGGATGACACGCGGGATGAGTATAGAGGCCTGCTGACATATGTTGCACAGATGTGTAGAGAAATAGGATACGGCGGCTGGTCGGATTCGACGCATGAGGAAGTGAGATTTGTCCTTCCACCAGAAGAGCATTGGCAACGCACGCGCTGAT
>JAFUBE010000838.1 GCA_017460365.1 Eggerthellaceae bacterium | reverse complement strand
CGGGCGGCGATATGAAAGGACGTTCATGGCAATCTATGCGGCTGACGAGAACTTCGACCGGCGGTTGCTGGCTGGCTCGTCGTGCGCAATCGGCGTGTTCGACGGATTGCACACGGGGCATCGCTACCTCGTCGACCAGGCGATATCCACCCGTGGCGCGGGCCGTGCTATCGCGCTCACCTTCGACATCGACCCCGACGAAGTGTTCGCGCCCGATAGGCTGAAGAAGCTCATGCGCAACGCCGATCGCATCGCGGCCCTCGCGGAGTCGGGCATCGACGACGTGGTGGTGCTCGCCTTCGACCGCGCCCTGTACACGCTAGACCCTGCGGCGTTCCTGAAAAGCACGTTTTCCGCAGGGGCGCCGTCGTACGTGCATGTGGGCGAAGACTTCCGCTTCGGCTCGCGCGCGGCGGGCACGGTTGCCGACCTGCAAACGTGGGCTGCCACGGCCGGGTGCGAGGTTTGCCCGCACCGCCTTGTGAGCGATAATGGCGAGCCGATCACCGCGACCCGCATTCGCAAGCTCTTGCTTTCCTGCAAGCTCGACGAGGCGAATCGGTTGCTCGGGCATCCTTACGCGCTGCGCGAAGAGGTGCGCCGTGGTCGCGGCGATGGCGCCAATTTCGGCTTCGCGACTGCGAATTTGCTGGTGAAGCCCCATGACCGCGTACTCGGCGAAGGCGTGTACGGGGCGTATGCCTTCATCGGCGGAACACGCTACAAGGCAGCTGCATCGGTCGGCGTGTCCCCGACGTTTAAGGCCACGTCGACCGCTAACATGGAAGTTCACGTCCTCGATTTCGAAGGCGACCTCGTGGGCAGCCAGATTCTCGTTGAATTTGTCGAATACCTGCGTCCCATGCGCAAATTCGACACGACCGAAGAGCTCATCGCCACTGTCACCGCCGATATCGAGCATGTTCGCTGCACCTTGTAATCCGATGAAGGAGCGGCACGCCTTTGGGCAGGACGCTTTGCATTTGGTAGAATAACGGCACTATGAACGGGTCAAAGGAAAAAGTACAGCTCGCGGTTTTCGACTTCGATGGCACGACCATCGAGGGGTCGTCGCCGTCTTGGCTGGTAAGCCGCCTCATGTTCGAGCGCAGGATATCTCCGATCACCACAGCCAAGATCATGGGCTGGGGCATCGCGTACAAGTGGCATCTTCCACAAAACGAAAGCTGGGTGCGCGGCCAGGTGTTCAGGGCCTTCGAAGGCAAGCCCAAAGAACTCGTCGACAACTACCTCGCGAGCTTCTACGACAACTACATCGAGCGCCGTTTCCGCCCCCAGGCCGATGCGGCGATGCGCGAGCGTGCCGAAGAGGGCTGTGAGGTCATCGTCGTGTCGGCGAGCTTCGAGCCCATCGTGTTGCGCGCGATGGAGCGCCACCCGTTCACCCACCAGATTTCCACGCGCATGAAGGTCGCCGAAAACGGCATGTACACGCGCGAGGTGGACGGCCGCCCGATCGAGGGCGACGAGAAGATGATAGCGTTGAAGCACTGGTGCGACGGCCGCTTCGGCGAAGGCAACTGGGAAATCGCCTACGCGTATTCCGACCACCATTCCGACGAACCGCTTCTCGAAGCCGCCAAGCACCCCTTCGCCGTCTGCCCGAACACGGGCATGGCCAAGATCGCGAAGGAAAAGGGCTGGCCAGTGCTCAACTGGGAAATCGACGTTCCCAAGCGCTAGACGCGTCTTCGTTGTCATGGTGTGACACTTCCCGTCAGACACGATCTGTCACT
>JAFUBE010000837.1 GCA_017460365.1 Eggerthellaceae bacterium | reverse complement strand
TGGCCGCAATCACCTCGGGCGGCGAGGTGACTCCGGAGGACGCCCAGCGCGCCGCCGTGCTCGAAGGCCGCCTGAACGAGACGCGCGACAACCTCATTGCCGAGGCGGCCGCCGTCCAGCGCGAGAACGAGCGCCTGGCGCTCGATGCCGCCGCGAACCCGCAGGAGGCCGTAGCAAGCGCCGCCGAGCTCGTGTTCGGTACGCGCGACGCCTTCACGGGAATCGAACCCGGCTGGCGCAACGTCGTGTCGGCGAACGCGCTGCGCGAGGCGCAGTTCCTCGTCCGCAACGCAGTCAGCGGCCTCACGACGCCGCAGCGTTACGATTACGACCTGCCGCAGCCAATCCGCCCGATCATGGGCTTCCTCGACACCATCCCGCGCGGCATGACCGACGGCGACGAGCATTACTTCAAATCGCCCGTCCTCACCAACGCAGCCGCCGGCTGGGTGTCAGGCGACAAGCCCGAATCTTCGATTTCCTGGTCGCCGGCTGTGGCGCACATCGAGACGATTGCCCACCAGATGCCGATTGCGAAGCAGACGGCCCGCCGTTACCATCAGCTCGAGAACACCGTCATCAGCGCGCTGCTGCTCGGCCTCGACATCGTGGAGAACCGCTACGCGCTCACCGGCTCGAATAGCTCGGGCATCGTCGGCGCCCGAAACCAGGAGGGCGTGCTGCAGTACACGAAGCAGGCAGACGACAAGTTCGTGACCGACATCGCGCTCGAGATGGCCATGCGCTGCCGCATCGCAACCGGCTTCCAGCCCGATTACATCGTCATGTCGCCGTACACCGCGACTTCCATGCGCAAGGCCAAGGACAAGAACGACCGTTACATGTACCCCGAGCTCGTCCATGACGGCAAGATTGCCGGCATGACGGTGGTCGAGGACATGGAGATGATCACGACCGAGACGAGCGGCACCGGCGAAAGCGCCACGACCACGATCAAGAACGCGCTCGGCGTGTACTTCTCAGGTGCGAGCCAATGGAACACCGCCGACGAGGACGAGATCACCATCGGCCTCATCGACAAGCAGTTCATCCAGAACGCCTACACCATCCTCGCCGAGGGCACGCATGCCTACAAGATGACCTTCCCCGGCGCGTTCTGCTTCTGCGAGGAGGTCTAGACATGGCCTTCGGAATCTACACCGCCGAGAAGCGCGTCGTCCGCGACGGAAAGCTCGTGTGCTTCGCAGGCGAGAAGATGACGCTCGACGAGGCCGCCCGGCGCGGGCTTGTCGGCGAACAGGTAAAAGGCCCGGCAGCGAAACTGCCGACTCCCGAACCTGATGCCGTGCGCGCCGAGGCAGACCGTACGGCAGAGCTTCTGGCGATGAGCAGCGACGAGCTCAAAGCACTCGGCAAGGAAGTCGGCGCAGAGTTCGCGAACGGCGCTACGAAGGCGGTCATGGCCGAGGCCATCATCGCCAAGGAGCAGGCATAGTGCCGCGCGCATCACATAGCATCGTAGCGAGATGGGCCGTCGGCGACGGCGGCCTGTCCGCGCCTGACGGCTCGACCATCAGCGAGGACGACGCGCTCGCAGCGATGCCGGAACTCGGCGTGCACGAGGTGGAAATCGGCTCCGAGGTGTACGAGGTCGAACGCGTCGGCTCGCGCTACTGCACTACGCAAGATATCGTGGACTACGCGAAGAAGAACAACGACGCGTTCGCCGATGCGAACGAATACCCCGACGACGTGATATGGTCTGCCATCCAGGCCGCAGAAGAAGCAATCGAGGACGGCACCCGCCGCAGCTTCTGCATGCGCGCCCGGCAGATCACGTT
>JAFUBE010000836.1 GCA_017460365.1 Eggerthellaceae bacterium | reverse complement strand
TACCGCTTCCGCGTTCCCCTGAGCACAGACGCTACCCTGAAGCCGCTGATCGCGCTGCAGACGAACATCGGAGAGCAAAACATCCTGACGTCTTCGCCGATTCAGGGCTATTTCACAACGGAAGACGAGAGTCTTCTGCTGCCAAGCACGCAGTCTCACTTTATCCAGTATGTCGACGCGCTTTCTGAAACGCTGGCGCATAAGCACAGCGCGTTGTTTGCGAAGATTCAGAATACGAGGCGAACGACCAACGACCGTGCGGTCGTGGCCGATATCGAAACCACCTTGGTGCGCAGCCTGATCAACGACTGCATTCCGAGCCATCCAGAATATGGAATCAGCTTCAGCTCGAGGGAAGGTGTCTACTATTCCCATGAGGGCGACGACCTGTACATGCGCCTGATGGCCGATGCGCTTGTGGCTGCAGATTTGGAGCAGCTTGTCGCCATCAACACCGATAATCTCGCGCATGCCTTCGACCTTCTCTACGAGGAGCAAGATGCGATTCTCGCGCTTGTAAGAGAAGTGGACAACGATCGTGCCGACGAAGTGAAGGCGATCCTCTCGCAGAACGAGGGCAAACCGGTGGTACGCGCGCTCTGGCCGAAACTCGAGCGTACGGTTGCCTACGGAGCGGGCGAGATGTACGAGTCGATGCGCCGGCTGAAAGCCTATACCGGCGATCTTCCCCATAACCACGGTTACCTGTATTCCCCGGTTGCGCTTCTGGGGAAAGCCGTGGCAGACGACACCGACCTTTTCTCCATGTCGGCTACGATGGGCTCCAACTTCTATGAACTCTTGCCCATCACGAGCGACGGCGCGAACGAAAAGGCGCTTACCCTGAGCGAGGCGCAAAGCGATCAGCCTTACCAGCTGGTTGTAACCAACCAGGCGGGGATTTACCGATACGTGACCGACCATTTTATCTATGTGAGGGAAGTCGACTTCTCCTCCGCTCGGTTCACCATCTATTAATTGCCGCTCACGACGTGGGGGATGGATTGGCTATCCGCCTGCTGTCTGGAGGCGCCTGGTCGATGAGTGCCCGCTTGCCATCATGGCCAACGAGAATTCCGAATCTGGTACCATGAGTTCAATGATTAAAGGCTATGGCAAGGTTTGGCGACGATAGCTGCATATGGCAACTGAAACCATGAAAAGGGCGTTGCTCCCGTTAATCGCGGCGATAGCGCTTGCGCTCGCGGTCGTTCCCATGCTCGCGTTTGCAGCCGAGCCGACCCCCTCGTACCAGACGCTCGACGAATTGGCGGGCAAACGCTTCGCCTACGTGAACGGAAGCGTCTACAACCAAAACGTGCAAGCGCGCCTGAGCGGAACCTCCGAGGATTTCTACCCCTCGCTGTCTGAATGCGTGGCAGCCGTCGAGGCGGGCAAGGCCGACGCGGCGGTGCAGCTTTCGTATTGTTGCCAACTTGCCGTCAACCGCCGCCCGGGCACGGTGGCGCTGCTGCCCGACCCGGTCGTCGAGGTTTCCGAAGGGTTCT
>JAFUBE010000835.1 GCA_017460365.1 Eggerthellaceae bacterium | reverse complement strand
GCCCCCGCGAGCGCGGCCGACGCCGCCCTCGTGTGCGCCGCGCGCTCTTCGAGACTGCGCGTGTCGCGGGGCCCGACGTCCCTGAGCACGGGGATGCCGTGCTTCTGCGCGAAGGTCTTGGCGTGGTCGCCGTTCCTGTGCGTGCGGGGCCTCTGCCGCCCGGCTCCAGGTTCCGGGGCTTCATGGGCCCCGGTCCCGTCCTTCCGGTCGCGCTCGGACCCATCGCGCCCGGGAGCCTCGTGCTCCACCGAGCGCTGCACGGCCGCGGCCGCCTTCTCGCAGGCGACGTCGGCCTCGCGCGCGAGCTCGCCGAACGACTCCCACACCTCGCGGGCGTCCCTGACCTTGAACAGCAGGAACTCCCTGCCGGCGTCCCCGTCGGCATGCCAGTGGAACTCAGCGCCGTGCGCCGCGAGCTTGGACCCGATGATCTCCTTGATGCGCTCATAGCCCTCGATCGCCTGGAACTCGTGCATGTCGAGCTTGGCCCATTCCTTGGGGTCTGCGCCTCCCGGGACACCGTCGGTTCCGGCGGCTCCCCGGGCCCCGTCGCGAGCGTTCTCGCACGCGCGGCGCACCGCGAACGCACGCTCGCGCATCGCCTCGATGCCGGCCTGCTGGCCGAACCGGACGAAGTCGTCGAGCAGCCTCTGCCCGCTCTCGTCCCCGAAATCGCTCGCCACCGTGCACGTCCTTCCCCGTCATGCGGGGAGACGTGTCCCCGCGCCCTAGCTGCAGTCGTTCGGTGCGCCGTCTGGGCGCGGGGATGGGCCGTATGGGCGCATGGGGGAGGGAGTCTCGCCCCGGCCCGTCTCGATGTTGTGGTCAATCCGCATAACGCTCGCCGCTTTCATTGGTCCATGTCGCCATCTCAATCTCAAAGCGGCATTCACAACCTGTCACGTTTCAGCTCCTGACCCTCACCTTTATGAGTATCCGAAGCATCTCCGGAGGCAGTAGTTCTTCGAGCGGGATGCCCAAGACCAGACACAACCTGGCGGCTTCGCCTGCCTTGAGGTTTCTTCTGCCCCTGAAGGCCGACCTCAGCTGGTCCTCCGGAATTCCTGTGCGTCGTCCCAGCTCAGCTGTAGACATGCCATACCGCTTGCACTCCCGTTTGATCCTCTCGACTACGAACCTCTCATGGCTCATGGGCACTCCTAACGCCGCGCCTCCTGATCCTCCGAAGGCGACGGGCTCTCAATGGAGGGCCCTTTTGACGACGCAAAGATAGCAAGCTTGGCGCCTAAGCGGGGCGTTTCGTTGCGTTTTCACGTGTTTGTATTGCGATATGGCACGGTTCCGTTGCGTTTTGCAACGTTTCCGTTGGCGACGGGAACGCCCTGCGGTGCCCCGATTGACGCTTCCGAAGCCCCGGAGCTCACCGTGTCCGCAGGGCGAGCATCCGCCGCTCTGCGCACACATAGTGCATCTTGAAATGGTAGCATCGCACATATATAAGCTTGTCGCTCATAATGCACGCCTTCCCATGATGGGCCCGCATGACAATCGCACGTCATTCGTGCAGTGCGCCACTCTTCAACCCGCCCATGGGCTCAAATCCTCCTTCGGTCGGTGCCGAGAAGCCGCACGGTCATCGACATCCCGACGATGCGCGAGGCCACCGACTCGGCGGTCTCGCGCTCGCCACCCCTCCCGATCCTGGCCGACAGCCGGCTGGGATCGTATTGGCTCGTCACGATTGTCGGCAGCATCTCCTCGTAGCGCATGTTCACGAGGTGGAAGAGCGTCATGACCGACCATGCCGAGGAGTTCTCCTTGCCGAGGTCGTCGAGTATGAGCACGTCGCACTTGCCGAACAGCTTGCACGCCTCGAGCGACGACGCCTCGTTGCCGTAGGTCTCGCGTATGCGTTCGAGCATGCCTATGGTTGTGGTAAGCCGAGTCCTGTAGCCAGCCTCCACGAAACGCCTGGCGAGCGCGCTCGCAAGCTCGGTCTTCCCAGTCCCCACGCCGCCGTGTATGTAAAGGCCGCGCTCGGGGTTGTCGCCGAACTCCAGCAGGTAGCGCTCGCACGCCTGCACGCGGATTGGCGCGTCGAGGAACCTCTTCGGGATGCCTGCGGCCAGGAGCCGGGACACGCCCGCCCTCTCGTGCTCCTCGGCCTTCCTCGCCTCCTCCTCCGCCGCCGCGGCGAGGCTCGCCTCGCATCCGCACTCCTCGTGGCTGACCCAGGCGACCCTCCCGTTCAGCACCGCGCCCAACGGCTTGAGCGCGCGACCGCACCATTCGCACTCGCATGGGCGCGGATTGATGTACGCAAGCCCTCTCTCGGCTGCTTCCGCAGCGCTTACGAGGCATCCGGAGGCCATGCGTGCGCCTTTGCTATCCATACGCTTTGTTGTCCTCCTTTCTTATCGGGTGGCAATCCGTCAGGGGCGGGGCTGACGATGTGTCACTCCGAAACCCCCCGCCCCCTGGCAAGTTGTCACCCCGCATCACGCCCCCTGCCAACTTGTCAGGGGGCGGTCGCAACGCTCCCGCCGGCAGCGAGCCACGGTCGACGTCGTACGCCTTCACGAATCGCTCGTGCCCCAGGTCGAGTTCGCCGACCTCGACGAGGCATCCCCGCTCCACGAGCTCCGAAACGGCGCGGAATACGGTGCGCTCGCTCATGCCGAGGAACTCCGCAAGATGCGGCTTGCTCTCGTAGAAAAGCCCGCCTCCCCTGCAGAAGCCGAAGGCACGCGCGTAGACGAGCAGCGCGGACCCGGACAATCCGAGATCGCGCCACATGAACTCGTGCACGACGACAAACCCGCCGCCCGCCGTGAAGCGCTGGGGCTCGCTAGAGCTCGCCGGGCTCACGTTGCTCGGACGCGTCGTAGCCGACCTCGAGGCCGAGCTCCCGGAACAGTACGCTGCGGGGGATCACCCAGTTCGCCCCGAGCCTCCTGAAGGGTAGGGCCCCTGACTTCGCCAGGCGCTGCGCCTTGCTATACGAGCAGCGCATCACCTTCGCCGCCTCCGATAGGCTCATGAGCTCGTCTACCATCGTGCTTCTCCAATCGTTCGTTTAATAGTGACGATGATGCGAACGTTAGCGAAGATTGCCGAAGGATGCAATATTGTCCGTAAATAATTCCAATATTTACGAACGTTAAGTTATAATCATTTCAAATGCGAAACAAAGGGGAGAAATGTACGAAGCTTACCTAACCTGCAGCAAGAGGACCGGGCTGCACAAGGTGCTCAGGGTCGTGCCGGCAACCTACCTCGAAGAGGAGCGCTCCGTCGAGCCGTTCGCGGACACGTTCAACGCCCTCGCCACGTCCAACAACGCGCTCGAGCTGCTCGAGGCAATCGACAGCCTCCCGCTGCTCGTGCCGACGGAAAGGCTCGGGAACGAAAGGCGGGTGTACACGGTCGACGAGGCGATAGCGATGCTCGACGGCGGCAAGTGGGCGCCCTCGAGGCCCGAAACGCTGGAGTACGAGGCCCATTTCGACGCGGGGGTACCGGACGAGGACGACAACCGGAAACGAGCCACCAACGCCGCGCTCAGGAGGCGCGACGCCCAAGCCGCAGGGCTCGTCGGACTGCTCAGGATAACCGACCGTCGCGGCGCCTACGTCGTGGCCGAGCCGCTCCTTGACTGGACGTTCGCGCGCAACGTGCTCGGGCTGACGGCCAGGCTCCTGTACCAGATTTCCTCAGGCGATCCCGGCGAGGCGCTCACGAGGACGGGCTTCGTGCACGACCGCAGCCGCACGCTGAAGGCCGACGTCTACCGCATCCCCTTCGCGTTCAACACGTACTTCACCCAGGGACTCGGCTTCTTCACTGTTCCGGATAAGCTCAACCCTCTCATGGAGAAGGCCCTGAAGGTCGAGAAGACGAAGACCGGGACCGCCAAGCGCCGGTTCGAGGAGGGTGTCGGCGTCTACGTCGTGACGGCCCCCGTCGCGACCGACGAGTACAACAGCATCTTCCAGAGCAAGATGAGCATAGCGGAGAAGCGCTACTACCTTTGCATCGAGGACCACGGGGAGGGCCAGGAGCAGCTCGCCAAAGAGTGCGTCGGCGCCATCGCGTCGGCTGCCATGGACCTTAAGGGGGACGACGGCGAGAACCTCGGCTGGGAGTTCGACGCTCAAAGCCTGGTCGACGGCTCGCCCGCGCCCAGTTTCTCGCGCCACTCGATGCTGCCCGATTTCGTGTACCGGCTCATCTACCGCTCCTCGCAATCCGAGGGCATCGACATCTGCGCCCACTGCGGAAACGCGATGCTCGTGAGCCAGGGGCGGGGCAAGCCGCGCATCTTCTGTTCAGACGCATGTCGCATGCGCCACAAGCGCAGCGCGAGTGAGTAAGGAGGCTTGGATATGGCGACGGTGCCGAACAACAAGGGCAGCTACTTCGTGAGGAAAAGTGGTGCATGCCAGGTAAGGATTCCGACCGGTTGGAACGACCAGAAGAAGAAATACGACGACTACCGAGAGGAAGTGGCGAACGAGGCCGAGGCCATAGCCCTCATCATCAAGATCAACCAGTTCCTCTACCACGGGGGCGACCCCAACGAGCTCGAGGCCCTGCGCAAGGGTGCGCCGGAAGAGAAGGCCCACGAAATCACCGTCAGCGAGTACATCGAGGACTACTGCGGGCTGAGGGCAAAGCAGAAGAAGGTGGTCGCGCGCACGATCGAGACCGACCGCGAACGCCTCGCGCGCATCGTCCCTTACATAGGCGACAAGCCCATGAAGGAAGTCACGACCCTCGACATCGACCTCATCACGGCAGCAATGAGGAGCAGCGAGGAGGACAACCTCAACGGGTACGTCTACAGCGGCACGACGACGCTCAACACGTTCAACACCATCAACAAGCTGTTCGCCCGCGCAGTCGTGCATGGCGTAGTCGACAAGAACCCGTGCTCGAACGCGGAAGTGCCCAAGGCCGACACCGAGGAGAAGCGCTCCCTCACCGTCGAGGGAGCCCGCGGCGTGAACACGTACATCGACGAGCATCCCCTCACGGCGCACAGCGTCGGCGTGGCGCTCGGCCTGAACGCCGGCATGCGGCTGAGCGAGATGCTCGCGTTCACGTGGGGCGATTACCTCGAGACCTGGCTGGACATCAACAAGAGCCTCATGAAGGAGAAGCAGACGGTGAAGCCCACGAAGAACGAGGACTCCCGCCGCCCGCCGTGCCCACCTTTCCTCGCCAAGCTGCTCAACGAGTGGAAGGCGGTGCAGCAGGCCTACTTCAAGGCGCATGGCCTCAAGTGGTCGGAATCAGTCCCGGTCGTCAGCAGCAGGAAAGGCACGCACATCACCCAGCGGAACTTCACGCGCTGGTTCGACAAGGCGAGGCTTAGCTACCCGGTCCCCGATGACTGGAGCTTCCACGAATTCAGGCACACGTACGTGAGCGTCATGAAGCGCGACGCTCACATCGATGGTAGGACCATACGCGAGATGTCGGGGCACAAATCGGAGCGGGCCTTCCTGATATACGAGCACACGAACGAGGAGTGGATGCAGGAAGCGGCCAGGAGGTTCGACATGCTCTGCGCACCCTGGTCGGGAGAGTCGATCTGCATGTGCTGCGCCCTGTGGACGAAATCGCCCGTGAGTCCCTCGGTGGGCTGCTGCTGGGCGCGCGAAGACTCCATCGAGGTGACCTCCGCCACCAGCTTGTGCAACTCCGAGTCGTTCAAGCCGGGCGTCGCCGGCTTTCCCGACGACCTAGCTGCCTAACCGGAATGCCTCGCAGGCGGGCGCGTCCGGAGCAATCCCGAGCAGCGCTCGACCCCACCTGCCGCACGTTAGCTCACTCAGACTCCCCGATGGAACCGGGCCGGGCGCGCCTAAAGGCCCGCGCAGAAATCGGCCGCCGTCACGATCCTCGGGTCGGACAGCCCCGACTCGAGGAAATCCTTGTCGCCCGTCACGATGACGTCGGCGTTCACGCTTATGGCGGCCCGGAGTATGGGGCGGTCCTTCGGGTCCCGTATCGCGCCCTCGGACGGCTCCGGCCCCTCGGGGGTAGCCGCTATCGTCACGGCCGATGTCAATCGCGCGACGAAGGCGTCGAGCTCGCTCATGCGGTGGGGGAACTTCCGGTTGAAAATACGCCTCAGCTCGTCGACCACCTGGTCGCTGACCACCGCCTCGTTCGGGGCTTCCACGGCCAGCCTGTAGGCCCTGTCCGGCACGCTGCCGGGGAAGAGCGCGGCCGATATGAGGATGTTCGTGTCTATGAACACCCGCATGGGCTATTCCTCAGCCCGCATGGCGGCGACGAGGGCATCCACGTCGTCGGGGCCGGCGATCCCAGCGCGCTCCGCCTCTCCGGCCATCTGCTGCTGCAGCACCTGCATGGCGTAGGTGGCCGCGTTCACGACGCGTACGGTGGCCCCCTCCACGAGGAACGTCACCTTGTCGCCGGCCGACACCCCGAGCACGGCCCGCACGTCTTTCGGGATGGTCACCTGTCCTTTGGGCATCACCTTCGCCGTGTCTGCGAATACCGCCGTAGCCATGTTCTCCTCGCTTCCAGAAAAGTAGGGAATGTAGGCGAATTATACCACGGCGGCTACCGGTGCCGTGGAGTCGTAACCCTCGATAAGCCGGTCTCGAGAATCCATTTTTTGCGCAAATCTACCGTTGTTGAATAATCGATTTCGCAAAATGTTTTTCCATCGGTAGAAAAATTCATCTCAAATTCGTCTCAAAGCGAAATCGCAAATATGACCAAAAACAAATCAATCGCCCGAAACGAGCGATTGACCAGGGCTTTTAATGGCGGTATGTACGAGACTTGAACTCGCGACCTCCGACGTGACAGTCCGGCGCTCTAACCAACTGAGCTAACACCCCGTGTTT
>JAFUBE010000834.1 GCA_017460365.1 Eggerthellaceae bacterium | reverse complement strand
TCTATCACCTTCCTGTCCCCGTAGTTCAATCTCCTTCTCTCGTCCATGTTCGGTCCCTTCCTCTCAGGGGCCGCCCGCTCGCGTGGGGCTACGGAGAATGGTAGGCGAAAGCGGCGGCAAACCCTCAGGCCCCAAGGCCATCGGCTTTGCCGGGCCCCGAGGAACCCGCGCGGGGCCGAGTGCTCGGCGCTTCGCGCCGTGGTTTGGCAATGCGCTGACGCGCATATAGTCGATGCAGGTTGCGGTCGCTAACCCTGCATCGACTTTGGAAAGTTGCCATTCGCGAGCTACGACACGCTCGCGCCGCGACCACCTTCGACAAGGCCTCGGAGAGCATCGGCTACCGCACCTGCGAGCGCGCCTGCCCCCTGCACCTCCCCATCATGAAGCGCCTGCGCTGCTATATTGATCTTCACCGCCAGCACGTCGCCCTCGCCGAGCAAGCCCATCAGCCGCCGCCACTCCGGCCGCTCGAAGTCCCTCCCGCTCGCCTTGTCCGCGAACAAGTGCCCTGCCTTCACGCCGAACCCCGCAAGCGCGTCCAGCTGCCTGTCAAGGTTCTGGTCTTTCGACGACACCCGCGCATACCCGTACATGTAGCCTGTCCGTCCTGCTTTTCGCTTTAGACGGTCGTAACAGCGAAGCTGACCGTGTTCATCACGGGCTCGTGGGTCACCGGGTACCGCTCGATAAGGTATTGCAGCACCTCGGCAGATATCTGCTCGGCAGTCATAGGGTTATCAGGCAATTGAGCCGCCCAGGCGCGTCCTGGATGAAGCGTGTCCCATCGCGGCCGCACCCCCGATAATCTGCCCTTGCCCGGGTTGTGATTGCCGAATCCGTCTACGAGCGCGTTCCATACGGGCGCATGTTTCGAGATGAGCAGCGATTCCCCGAGCGATATCCAGAGGTCATCCACGACCAGGAAGCGGCACATGAAATCGTCTATGTCGAGATTGCCCGCGCTCTCTATGCTGGCGGCGTGGTCGCAAAGCCTCTTCCAGAGCGTGGTTCCAGACATCGCGTCCTCGAGAAAGCCGCCCTTTCGCTTTCCTTTGGCATCTGCCTTGCCAACGTAGATAGGCGCGCTCATGGCGCCCCGGTTGGTTCGCGCAAGCGGCTCGTATGCGGGGAAATCGCCCATGTAGTAAAGGGAGTACACGCCGGCTCCGTTGAACTTCTCCAAGCTCTTGAGAAGCTTCGGCTCGGATAGTGACAGCGCCTGCTCAATGCTCGCAGCAAGGTTGATCTTGTCGAGGGGATTGAAAGGAACTACATCGCCCATCGTGTCCCCAGCTTCCTGACTTGCGCAGCCCTGAACGCCATTTCGTTGCCGATTATGGCCTGGGCGACGGAGGATGTCACGATTTGCGCGAGCTTCACGGGGACGGCGTTTCCGAGCTGTCTCATCGCCTCGGTCCACGAGCCGTTTAGCATGTAGCCGTCGGGGAAGGTCTGCATCCGCGCCGCTTCGCGTACGGAATAGTAACGCGGGGTGCCATCATCACCGATGAGCATGTTTTCGCCGCCCGGTACGCCGTGCACGCCAGCCTTCAGCGTCTTGGAAGGCATGTCGAGCGAGCTGCCGGTATGCCCGGGGTATTGCTTCGCGCCAGTTCGCAGTTCGTGGTTGAACACCGCGTCAGTGCCGCCTTCGATGGGGGCAGGGAGACCATGCAGGGCATCCCGGACGGTCACCCAGGGTAGCGTCCCGCCTGATGGCTTCTTCGCAATATGTGGATGCGACGCCGGGCGCACAATGCCGTGTCTTGCCCAGTACTCGCCGCCTTCGCGCTGCGCCCACTTGAGCGCGGCGAGGCTGTGGGTCGGGTTCGGGAAAGACCATTCGATTCCCAAATCCGACCTGAAGCCCACAATGAAAACGCGCTCTCGCCTCTGGGGAACGCCATAGTCCGCTGCGTTCACGAGCGTCGGGACAACGTTGTACGTGAGCTCGCCGAAAAAGGCATCGCCAGAGGTCTTAGCTTTCTGCAGCCGTCTTAAATGGTCCACCCAGCTCTCGCGCGGTCGAATCGGGCGCTCGGGGAACTCCAGCCGGAGAAGGATGTACTGGTAGTAATCCGAGAACTGCGACCTCAGCAGACCCTTGACGTTCTCGACGACGAAAGCCCTCGGTTTTAGCACGTGCACGGCCGCGATCATAGCGGGGAACATGTCGCGCATGTCGTCGTTGGCGCGGCCTCTCCCTCCGATGGAAAACGGCTGGCACGGGGGGCCGCCGGCCAGCAAGTCGACTTCTTCGCCGATGGACGTCCAGTCGAAATCACGCACATCCATACAGTGGACGTCCCAGCCCTGCACAAGCGGATACGCATTGCGCTGATTCTCCAGCATCGTACCGCAAGCCCATTTGTCCCATTCGATTGTCCCCAGGGACTTGAACCCGGCGAGCTCAGTGCCCAAAGCGAGGCCGCCTGCGCCGGCGAATAGTTCAAACGATGTGGGCTTTCCGTCTAGCATTCAATCTCCAATCTGAATCCGCATCATTATAGCTAGTTGCGGCTTTCACTTGTCCGCCGAATCGGCGATTGCACTCAATGCGCAGTCTCAACCCAAGCGGTTTTGGCTTCGGGCTGTACACGATATTCCCCGTCAAGATGAAGTCCTCGAAAGACTACAGCATGACCTCGCTGGGGAGTTCAGCGAAATTTGCCCGAAACGGATAACGGAATCGTTCATCGTCCACCCGAAGCCCCAGGCAAGCGAAGAGGGGCTCATCCCTCGAAATCGGATATCGATTTACAAAACCGACTCAGCTGAATCTCATGCGCGCACCATACACGTTCACCCAATCGAGCATCAGCCGCATGATGAAAGTCATCAGATTCCCTTGACTTAGTAAGCATCCTTATTATACTGTACTAATAGTAAGGTTACTTATTATTTGAAGGGAGCCATCCATGACGTACACCAACGAGGAGCTCGTAGGCAAGTTCGTGCGCACCGGCATGATCATGCGCCACATCGACGACGGGGGGCGGGGATGCGGAAAACGCAGGCACGGCGGCCCCGAGGGCCACGGGAGCGAGCCCCATGGCAAGGGCGGCTGCTGCCACGGCCACGGCCGTAAGGGCCACCGCCGCGGACAGGCGCGCGTGCTGACGATGGTGTCCATGAAGGAGGGCATCAACCAGAAGGACCTCGCCTTCCTGCTCGGCGTGCGCCCGCAGACGCTCGGCGAGATGCTGCAGAAGCTCGAGGAGCGCGGACTGGTCGCGCGAAAGAGGTCCGAGTCCGACGGGCGCGCCGTGGAGGTCACGTTGACCGACGAGGGGCGCTCCCGTGCAGCCGAGATCGCCGAGCACCGCGCCCTCGCCGCAGCCGACATCCTCGCCGTCCTGAGCGAGGATGAGAAGGAACAGCTGGGATCCATCCTCGACAAGCTCGGTGCCGAGCTCGACGAGCGCCGCCCGCCCCGCCGCGGCACGTGCGGCGAGGCCGAGGGCGAGGCCGACTAAAAGCATGCTCGACGACATACATGGGCACGGCCTCGGCGATACGGAGCGGGCTTTGCCCGCGCATAATGGATACGAGGCTGTAACCGACTCGACGAGGAGGCATGACCGTGGATTTCAACGATCTCACCCCGGAGCAGCAGGAAAAGGCGCGGACCTGCAAGACCCCCGAGGACGTGCTCGCGTTAGCGAGGGAAAACGGCATCGAGCTCACCGAAGAGCAGCTCGATGCCGTGTCCGGCGGCAGCTGGAACGAGTGCGGCACCTATACCGGCAACAAGCACGACCGGTTCTGCCGTCACTTACGCTAACCGCGCGGCGCACGGGTTAACGCCGGCTCCCACCGCCGCATCGCAGGCAGAACCGCCGCCTTCGTGGCTCTGGCGAGGGGCTGCGCGGCAGAAGCGGCGTCACAGCCCCTCGCCCCCCGGCTACACGTCGGAGTGCATGGTCGCGATCTCGGCAAGCGAGAAGATGGGGCCGTCGAGACAGATGAAGTGGCCACCCATGTTGCAGCGGCCGCATTTGCCCACGCCGCATTTCATGCGCATCTCGAGCGTCGTCAGGATGCTCTCCTCGGAAAAGCCCGCGGAGAGCAGCGACTCGCGGCACGTGCGCGACAGCGACGGGCCGCCGCAGATGACGGCCACGCGCCTGCCGTCCTCGGGGCCGAGCCCGAGCGTCTCGAGGAACGGCGCCGTGTAGGCCACTTCGCCGTCCCACCGCGCGTCCTCGTGGTAGAGCAACACGTGCACGTGCATGTCGGGTTCGCCCGGCCACACGTCGAAGAGCTGCTCCTTGAACACGAGGTCGTCGTAGGTCGATCCCGAGTACACCAGGTCGATGCGCCCGTAGTCGGCGCGGTGCTCGAGTTGGTCGACGAAGTAGATCTTCGAGACGTGCACTCGGATGCAGTGGGCGCCGTCGAACAGAGTGTTCAGGTAGAACTCGTCATTTTCATTTCCCGAGCACAACCACGTTATTGGAACTTCCCCCTTCGCGAACCGCATCGCAGATTCCGGGAATGGTTGGCTTTGCGGGGATATGCCGTCCGACGTCGAATGCTATGATGGGCTTCATCAACGAGATGGAGGACCGATGCAGACCGATTACCTCCGTTATTTCATAGACGTCGCGACGCTCGGATCGATGAACGCGGCGGCGAAAAAGAACTACATGAGCCCACAGGGAGTGAGCCGTTCCATCTCCGCGCTCGAAGCCGAACTCGGATGCGAGCTGTTCCAGCGTGACAGCAACAAGGTCGTCCTGACCCCCTATGGCGAACGGCTGCTCACCGAGGCTTATCGCCTCATCGAAGACGAGAAGGAACTGCGCCGCTCCGTACTCGAGCTGCAAGCGGAATCGCTGAAGAAGCGCAAAATCCAATTCACCTGTTACCTCAGCCCCGTGTTCTTCGACACGCCGCTGCTGTTTCCCGCATCGGGGCTCAACACCGCAATTTACGGCAAGGTGCGGTTCCTCCAGCGGTCAACGCCCTCGGTCGTCGACCACCTGGCCGACGCCGCGCGCATGACCCACTCCCACTTCGTCTTCGCAGGCGGGCTGGGGCTCTTCGACCTGTTCTCAGACGAGAACGCCCGCCTGATCAGGAAGCTCGTCGATGCGGGATACGAGTACCGGCCATTCATGCACATGAGCGATTACGTCCTGGTGCCCGCGTATTCCTCGTTCGCGAAGGAGGAGTCGCTGACGAAGGTTCAGATTCGATCGCATCCCCTGGCCGTTGCCGCGAGCGGTGGTATGGAGAGGGCCATCACGCGCCACATCGGCTCCGATAGCATTTACGTGTCCTCGGGCGACAGCGCGTACAGGAATCGCCTGTGCCGTATGGGCGAGGCGCTGACGTTCGTGCCGGGGGTCTCGCTCGTGTTCGGCGTGCCCGAGGGAACGGCTGCCGTCCCCATGGCCGAGCCGTACACGATAGAAGTGGGCTTCGCGGCGCCCGCGTCGGCGTTTTTCGATGGCATTCTCGCCGATGCGATCGGACGGTTGACCGAGTTCTACTCGAAATACCGCATCGAAGGCGCCTACGAGCTGCTCGATGGGTCGCTGGCGAGCAGCATCGTGAACGCCTGAGGCTGCTCGGGCGCTTTCCCGAACCGGCTTCAACAAATTGTTGTCCCCCACCCCCCTAGACCATTGGGGGGTTCATGAAGCCCGTCCAATCGATAATGAGAGCGCATCGTCAACGGCATCGATCGCAAGGAGGGCGACATGGCTTACGAGACCGAGAACACCCTGGAAAAGCGCGAGGCGCGCGTAGCTGCGGCCATGAGGTTCGAGGAGGGCGACCGCGTTCCCTTCGCGCCGCGCATGGGCACGATCTACTCCGAAATGGCAGGCGTGTCGAAATACGAAGCGCTCAACGACTACCGTATGATGAAGCCCGGTGTCGAGGCATTCCTCTCGCGCTGGGAAGTCGACCTGTTCTGGGCGCCTGCGGCGTATCCCATCAACGTCATGGAAGTGCTCGACACCCAGGCCGTGCGCTGGCCGGGCGAGACATGGGGCATCGACCGCATGAGCGGCTTCCAGATTGTCGACGACTGCTACCTCGAGCAGGACGAGTACGACGACTTCATCCGCGACCCGTCGCATTTCCTGATGACCAAGGTGTATCCGCGCCGCCACAAGAGGGCGCAGGGCCTCGCCCAGATGGATGTCAGGCAGTTCGACGAGTTCGGCCACTACGCCTCGAGGGCGCAGTTCGCCGACCCCGAGGTCCGCGCGACGCTGCTCACGCTCATGGCCGCCGGCGACCAGGCGAAGAAGTGGCTCGACGGCCAGAACCTCATGGCGAGCACGGCCCTCGAGTACCAGACGCCGCTCGGCTGCATCCTGGGCCAGAACGCGCCGTACGACATGCTCGGCGACAACCTGCGCGGCCTGATCGACCTGCCGATGGACCTGTACGAGGTGCCCGACAAGGTCGAAGCCGCGCTCGATATCCTCACCGATTGGGCTATCGAGGGCGTCGAGGCCATCGCGGCGGCCGGCATGAAGTACTGCTTCATGCCCCTGCACGGCGGCACCGACGATTTCCTGAGCCCCGAGCATTGGGAGCGCTTCTACGCGCCGAGCCTGCGCAAGGTCGTCGAACGCGAACTGGAGCTGGGGCTTGTGCCGTACATCTTCTTCGAGGGCAAGTACAACAACCGCCTCGAGATGATCCGCGACTTGCTGCCCGCCGGCATCTTGGGCATGTTCGAGCAGGTCGACATCGCCAAGGCCCGCAAGGTGCTCGACGGCCACACCTGCGTGTGCGGCAACCTGCCCACGGCGCTTCTGGTATACGGCAAGAAGGAGCGCGTCATCGAGGAGACGAAGCGCATGATCGACGAGTGCGCGGCGGGCGGCGGTTTCGTCATGGACTGCTCCATCGTATGCGACCACTGCAAGGAGGAGAACTTCGACGCCTGGTACGAGACCACTCTCGAATACGGCAAGTACTAAGCCCGAGATCGCGCTTCTACGCGAGGGCGTCTGCGCTCGATGCGCGCGGGCATGCACGTAGCACAGCGGCCGGAACGGGGCTAGCCCTGTTCCGGCCGCTCTTGCCGGGGCGATACGGCTCGCATGCATTCGAAGGGTAGAAGCGGGTTGGGTGCTTCCGTTTGCAAGCGAACCGGAGACGGTTCCATATTCGCGCTTGCTGCAGCTGCAACATGTGCGCCTAGCCCCAGCCCGCAGGGCCGCTGCGGTGTATGCGCCCACCGGCCACGTCGCCCACAACCCTCGCGAGAGAACGCATGCACGCCCCTTAACGCCCTCGACTAACTGGCTGAATTGGGAGTAGCCGAATGTACGCACGCCGAAGTCGAGTATCAGCTTGAAAGCGAATGGCAACCGAAGATAACATTGGTGCAGCGCTCTAAAATGTCGTGGCTATGCGATTCTCCGATTTCGACAGCAAACGTTCCATCTTGTGAAACGCGCAGTTAGCCGGATGGCGTGCAGCTGGCTGACCCTACCGAACGGCGGACATCCGGACGTAGAAGTCCTCGGGCGTGTCGCGGTAAATTGAATTTCTAAACGCAACGCTGTTGCGTTTAACCTTGCAGGAGAGGCCGCGCGAAGCGCGGATTCGAATGGGGCCGCGGAGCGGCCCTGCACTTTTCCCGTCGCGCGATAGCGCGACATCCCAAAGCAGCGGCGCTCTGCGCCGCATCACTTTCATTCGCCTTGGGAGGCGCGGGCCTCGGCCCGCCCGAGCGAGGCGAACACCGAACCCAGGCGGGACGCTCGCCCGTCCCGTCGCAAGCGCCCCGCGCCGCGACAACGCGACGACATCCCCTCGCCCCGCCAGCCATGGCGACGGACGGCTCCGGCCGCAGCCCTACAATCAAAAGGCGCGCTTCCCCCTCCGGGCGGAAAGGGGGTGCACCATGACGAGGAAGAAGGGAAAGCACCTTAGCAGGGAGAACCGCGAGGTGATAGAGGCCGGGTCGTATTCGCAGATATCCAACGGGATATAGTTGATAGGGTCGGTGCCATTCATCCGTGTCAACTTTACGCCGTGTCATGATAGCCGATTGTGCTTGAAACGTCTCGGGAAAGAACATGGTTTATAAAATGTTGCGAGATTGAGCGAGCGGCACCGTTTTTGGTCGCCTGGAGAAGAGGCCCGCCTGCGTAGCAGGTTCAGAATCAGATTTGCTGCATGTTGCAGCCACGCAAGTCAACGGGCTTGAAAGTTGATAGGGTGTCGTCGGTGGACTCGTTGGCGTATATACCGCACGCTTGTTCGTTCAGGGTTCGCGATATAACAGGCGACGTAAGCATTGCTCCAGTCTAGGAGGAGGTATGTCGGCGGATTACGGGAAAATCGCGGATTACATGATCATGATCGTGAGCGAGTATGCCTCCGATAAGGGGATAACGGACCTCGAGGCTTTCTGGAAACTCGATGCGTGCGGCGGCATCGAGGCCCTGGAAGAGAACTACGAGATAGAGCACACCTTACCTATCTCTTCGACGATCGAGGCGCTTGACGCCCTCTGCGCGAGGAAGGGCGACGCGGCATGATCCTCTACCACGGCTCGAACACAGAGATCGATGCCGTCGCCCTCGGGCGCTGCATGCCCTATAAGGATTTCGGGCGGGGGTTCTACCTGACGAGCATGTCCGAGCAGGCAGAGAAGATGGCCAGGCGGACTGCCCGTTTCTACAGCGGCGATCCTATGGTGACCGAATTCGAAGTTCCCGACGGCCTGCTGACCGATTGCGGATTGAACGTGCGGGCGTTCGGCTCGGTTA
This sequence comes from Eggerthellaceae bacterium, assembly GCA_017460365.1. GTDB lineage: Bacteria > Actinomycetota > Coriobacteriia > Coriobacteriales > Eggerthellaceae > UBA9715. The sequence goes on along the minus strand of JAFUBE010000834.1, from coordinate 680 downwards.
GCGAAGAGTGGGCGCGCTTCATCATGAACAAACGCGACGGGAACTTCGAGGACGTCTCTTCTCCCGAATGCAACGCCGATTGCAAGTACGACGTGGTGTTCGGCCCTGTCGGCAACGACGATGTCACGTACCTGTTACGCCAATACTCCCGCGGCTCAATCGGTGGGGACGAACTGAGAAAGGGCCTGGAGTACAAGAAGGCTTCGGACCAGTATTCCTTCCATACGCCGCGCACCATTGCGTTGCTTGCGAAAGTTGGGTGTCGCCGTGTCTGATAAAGTGGCCCAACTCATCGAGTTCAACATTCAGGATCTTGTCAAGATGATAGTGGAAGCGCGCCGGTGCTCGGTAAGCGAGGCCATGCGGGCATTGTACGGCTCCGTCACGTATGCCGGGCTTGCCGATCCGGAAACTGGGCTGTACCTGGAAAGCCCCTCGTATCTCTATGAGGTTTACCAACGGGTTGGCTAAGAGATCAGCATGGAGAACGGGGCTTTCGTGTTCGGCGGAAACACGCTCGCCCGCCTCCGCGCGTTCAAAGCCTAAACGCCCTCTTCCTCGAGCTTCGAGCGGGCCTTCGACTTGCGCATGTAGAACTTGCCCGTCGACCAGCGCTCGGTCACCACCAGGCCCTCGCCCGCGTAGCTCATGCCCGCGGTCTTGGCCTCCACCGCCGTCTT
>JAFUBE010000833.1 GCA_017460365.1 Eggerthellaceae bacterium | reverse complement strand
CCTCTCTGGTCGGAAGTGGCTAAATGACGCTTGCGCCCACTTTTGTTCGATGCCGACGCAGTGACTTTGTCCACCGAAACGCCATCGGCAACCGGAGCAAGCGAATCGACTTCTCCGTCCATTATCCTGCGCGCACTGCGCGAAGAAAGCGACAATCCAATGCTTTGGGCAATGAGTGAGAAATCATCGGGAGAAGAGGCAAGCGCCAGCCGTTTGCAAACACCGACGCTGGCGATGTCGTTCGAAAACGCCCGCACGGAAGCAGGAAGGAGCAAGGTGCCGAACTCGTAGAGAGTCGCCGCTATCTCGACTGGACTGCCCAAGTACACCGTGCAATGATCGCGTTCCACATAGGCGAATTCAGCCACCGTACGATTGATGTTTCGCGTCCCACGCACCACCACCGTGCCCGAATCGCTCAAAACGAAGACAGGGAAGCTGCTCTGGTCGACCTTCTCTGGAAGAACGGAAGTGTCTGTTTCGACAACCAGAGAAGAGCCATCGCCCAGCTTGGTGGCGGCAACATATGCACGCTTCGCGTTGGCGCGAACCGCGTAAAGCGCCATGCCGCGGCCATGGACGCCCCATGTATCGATGTGAACCGTGTCAAGTTTGCTTGTTACCCGGGCATCGAAAATGCGCTTGGTAAGATGGTCGGGGATACCTGAACCATCGTCGAGCATAGTGATCTTTCGCAGGTCGCCGTCGCGGGAGACGGCGACGAAAATGTTGCGCGCCGACGCATCGCGGGCGTTCCTGAGCATCTCGATGATGATGTCTTCCGTGCTCCTGATGTCATGCCGTGCCTGACGGCGCTCTGCTTCAGAGGTGCGCAATACGACGAAGCCATCCCCAAGATCGTCTTCGACGCGGAGATGGCGTTCGCCTGTTACTTCTTCGATGAAATCTGTCAAGGCGCGTTCGGGCAAAGGAATGCCTTATTTCGCAATGCCCTCTGCACGGCTTTCCCTGATAACCACGACTTTTACTTGGCCAGGGTACGTAAGCTCGTTTTCGATCTGGGCGGCAATGTCGTGTGCCATGACCACCGTCTCGGCCTCGTCGACTTCGTCTGGCTTGACCATGACACGCACTTCGCGACCTGCCTGGATTGCATAGGTGCGTTCCACGCCCTTATGGGAATTGGCGATCTCTTCGAGCTTCTCAAGGCGCTTGACATACGCATCAAGAGTCTCCTTACGCGCACCAGGACGAGCAGCAGAAACAGCGTCGGCGGCCTGAACAAGCACGTCGATAACGCTATTCGGCTCCACGTCGTTGTGGTGGGCCTCGATCGCGTGGACGATTTCAGGCTTTTCTCCCAAACGGCGGGCAAGGTCGGCCCCGATGACAGCATGGCTGCCGTCGACTTCGTGGTCGATCGCCTTGCCGATGTCGTGCAGCAATCCAGCTCGTTTGGCTGGAATCGGATCAAGGCCGAGTTCGGCAGCCATGACGCCGACAAGGTAGGCGACCTCCATCGAATGGTTGAGCACGTTTTGACCATAGCTCGTTCGGTAGAGAAGCCGACCGAGCGTCAATTCGAGATCGGGGTGCAGGTCGTGAACGCCGGATTCGAAAGTGGCCTTCTCTCCAGCCTCTTTGACCTTCTGGTTAACGAGCTTTTCCGCCTTCTTGAACATCTCTTCGATGCGTGCCGGATGAATGCGGCCGTCCGCAATCAGATTCTCCATGGTCACACGACCTATTTCGCGTCGAACGGGATCGAAGCAGCTAATCGTCACGCTCTCGGGCGTGTCGTCGATAATCAGGTTCGTGCCCGTCAATTGCTCGAAACTGCGAATGTTGCGACCCTCACGGCCAATGATGCGCCCCTTGAGGTCGTCGGATGGAATGTGGATGGTGGAGACGGTAACTTCGGCGGAGTGGTCAGCGGCGACTCGCTGGATGGCCAAAGAGAGGATCTCGCGGGACTTCTTGTCCGCTTCCGCCTTCGCCTTCGCTTCGGACTCGCGAATAATCGTGGCCGATTCGACGGCAACCTGGTCCTTCAGGTTGTCGAGAAGCTGCTCTTTCGCTTCGTCAGAAGTAAGGCCAGCCACTTTCTCGAGTTTCCGATTGACCTCATCGTATTCAGCATCGAGCGCTTCGTGGCGCTCCTTGAGCTTCTGTTCGCTGCTCTTAAGGTCCCTCTCGCGTTTTTCGACCTGCCCTTGCATGCTCGAAATCTGATGCTCGCGCGAATCGAGCGAGTCGCTTCGATGGTCGAGTGACTTTTCCCTCTGGTTGAGGCGGTCCTCCGCAGCACGAACCTCCTTGAGCCGATCTGCCTTTTCCGACTCGGCATCCTGCCGAATCTTGAACGCCTCGTCCTTGGCCTCCACCTCGGCTTCACGCTTGAGCGTGTCTGCCTGTTGGCGAGCAGAATCTATGATCGACTGCGCTTCGCGCTCATCGCGCTTCTGAGCCGAAGAGGCGACTGCTCGGGCAATAATAAAACCGACAGCAAGGCCGACGACAAGGCCGATGACCAGCATCAATACATCTGGCATGATGCTCCTCCTTTCTTCGTTTCAAGTTCGTTTTCATGCAAAACAAAGCCAGACGCGAACGCCTGGCATGAGAAAAATAGCGCTAAGCAGGTTGAATATATGCGGTTGTTCTATATAAAACCTTTTCAGGCACACATTCTCATGTATGTTCCATAATACCTGCCTTGGCACATGTTGCTT
>JAFUBE010000832.1 GCA_017460365.1 Eggerthellaceae bacterium | reverse complement strand
CGTCTGGCGAACCTAGACTGTCCCGATTGGTACCGTCTGGCGAACCTAGACTGTCCCGATTGGTACCGTCTAAGTCCAGACTGTCCCGATTGGTACCGTCTGGCGAACCTAGACTGTCCCGATTGGTACCGTCTGGCGAACCTAGACTGTCCCGATTGGTACCGTCTAAGTCCAGACTGTCCCGATTGGTACCGTCTGAATTCCTCGAAGAATGATTTTCGATGACGTCGAGGACGGCAACCCAGTCAATGGTGACCTCACACCTATGGCCCTTCGTGATGAACTTTGCGATTCCGGCGTCACGGATGATGGTGCGGGCTGACTTGAACGACTTCTCGCTGACGTTGAGCTCCTGGGCAAGTTGTCGCGACGGCAAAAACAAGGTCCCGCTGAAGCGTGGTCTGCCATCTGCCGTTAGTCGATACCAGTCGAGAATCCACTGGGCGATGCGGCACGCGAGGAGGTTGGCATATCCGTAGCTGTCGACGAGAACGTCGACGAACGAGTCGATGCTGATGAAGCCGTAGTTGTCGATAAGCGCGGAGTACGCTTGCTGCCCGCTGATTCTGCCCTCGTTGGTCAGGCGCATCTGATCGCGCAGGTATTCGTATGGTTCAGCCATGAAAAAAGCCCCTCTCGCCATTCGGAGCAGGGACTTCACGATATGTCGTGCTATACTTTTCCCTGCAGCGAATCCTCTTCATTCGTTGCCAAATCGCGGGGTGCTCCAACACCGCCGCGGACACAGTATACGCCCGCCCGTCGGTTTCGAGGCCGCCGGCGGGCGCTTTTTTTGCCCGGAGCAGACGAACGGTAGCTTGCTGTCTCTGTCATTAACACGTGTATGATTTGATAACATCCTCGCTGGTACATGACGGTGTCTGGCGTTTTTAAGCCTAAATTTGGCGGCGACAGAGCTGTTTCGACCTCTCGGCCGTAGTGTCATCCAACGCCCCGAATTTCGGCCTCTCAGCGCGTCACAGGGGCATCGTCAGGCACCTCTCAGCCGTGCCTCCTCGCACGACTGGCAGGCGTAGTGGATCCACCCGCCATTCCCTTGTCAGCTACGCCCAAAGCCCCCTGCACGAGATGGCATAGAGGGGCACGTTGCGCATCCACTCCTGCTCGCGGTAGCCCGAGAGGCTGAACCGCACGGCCTTCACCTCGGGATGGGCGTCCTTGAACGCGCGAAGGCTCTTCGCCCGCAGGTTCTCCTCGGCCTTCACCTCCATTGCGAACACGCTGCCGCCGTCCTGGACCAGGAAGTCGATCTCGCCCGACGAGTTCTCGGCCGACCAGTAGTAGGGCACAAGGCCACATTCCGCGACGAGCTGCTGGCAGACGTACTGCTCGGTGAGCGCCCCCTTGAACTCCGTGAACACCCTGTTGCCGTTGACGACGTCCCGCGACTCAAGGCCGCTCATGGCCCCGAGGAGCCCCACGTCGACCAAGAACACCTTGAACGCGTTCATGGCGCAGTAGCTTGAAAGGGGAACATGCGGCTTGCTCACGCGCCGCACCTTGCGGATGAGCCCGGCCTGCTCCAGCCACGCGAGGCTCTCCTCGAAGTCGGCTGCGCGGGCGCCCTTGCGAACCTGCCCGAAGATGAACTTCCTGTTCTCCTGGGATAGGTGCTGCGGAATCGACTCCCAGGCGAGCATGGTGCGCGCGAGCAGGCGCGGCGGGATGTGCTTGGCGAAATCGTTCACATATCCGTCGAGGATCTCTTGCTGGACGGCTCGCGCCGCGCGCACGTCCCGCTCGGCGACGAAGGCGTTCACCGCCTCGGGCATCCCTCCCACTACGTAGTATTGCTTGAGAAGGTCGGAGAGCCTGTCTGAGAAGGCGCCCATCATCTCCGTGTCGCCCGAATCGACGAGCTTCGCGAACCTCCCGTTGCCCGTCGCGTCGAGGAACTCGGCGAAGGTGAGCGGGTAGAGGTCGAGCATGTTGACCTTGCCGACGGGAAAGCCGGACCCCTCGGTGGCCGATATCCCCAGAAGCGACCCCGCCGCGGCGACGGCGTACTCGGGGGCGTTCTCGCAGAAGTACTTGAGGGACGTGATGGCCTTAGGCGCCGCCTGCACCTCGTCGAGGACGATGAGCGTCCTTCCCGGCTGGATATCCATGTCGAGCTCGAGGGAGAGCGATGCGATGATCCTCTCGACGTCGAAGCCGGAGTCGAAGTAGCTGCGCGCGAGCGGGTCGTTGTCGAGGCTCACGTAGGCTACGCTCTCGAAGTGCATCCTCCCGAACTCCTTGAGCAGCCAGGTCTTGCCGACCTGCCTAGCTCCGTTGAGGATGAGCGGCTTGCGACGCGAACTGCTCTTCCAAGCCACCAATTGCTCCATGAGGGTTCTTCTCATGTGTCCCCTTCCCTAAAACAATTACGCCCTTATTATAGCGAACTAACACGATTTTAAGGACGTAATTATATGGGTAACTACAATTATTAGGACGTAATAACTCCCACTCGGTAGTTGCATCGGGACGGGGATTATTTCGCGCTCGCATCACCGCAGATCAGATTCGTTAAGAAAACCATTCCATTCGTCTTGATCCCTTCGTTGCTACGTATCGTGCTCGAACTCGTACCGATACTCCGCTCGCGCTAAATGGCGGAGATGCTATCTAGAAATCGGCGGGTACGGGTTTAGCGCATCCGACGCCTAATCCCGCAACTCGACCTTCGGCTACCAGGCGAGCGTCCCTGCGGGCAGGAACAGCAGGATCACAACGACGAGGAAGGTCGCCGCGTACTTCGCCAAGGCGGACTTGAAGAGCGGTGCGTCCATGTGACCCCAATCCGCACGTTCGCTACCGCGTTGTCGGCCGTTCGTCATAGTCTCGACCGACTAGGCGGCAGTACCCGCCTCATCGGAACAACTCGTCGTGCGAGCCAGTGCGCTGAAAGTAGGCAACCTGCCCCTCGGTACGCCAGATGACGAGCCAGTCCCCAGCGTTGGCGACGTGGCACTCGTTGCTGCCTCCCCACTTTCCCGAGAGGCGGTGCATGTTGTGCCTGCGCCTCAGGACATCCATCGACTCGGCGCTGTTGTCCAGAATGAGGTCGATGACGGCCTCCAGCTCGTCGAGGTTCCACCTGCGCTTGCCGGCCTTGCGCTTGAGGTCGCGGCCGAAGGCCGGTGCGAACTTCGCCTTCAGGCGTTCGCTCATGCCAGAGCCGCATGGATGAGCTCGCGGCCGGTGTCATAGCTCTGCCCCGAGCCGCTTCGGACCATCTCGTCAGTCTCGCGGATCGCCTCGAGCGACTCGGCGTTCGGCTCGGGGTCGGACAGGTTGAGCGGGATCCTGTTCTCCCTGATCATCTGCTTGTAGAACGCGCGCGTGACGGACGACAGGTCGAACCCGAAGTGCTCGGCGATGCGCGAGGCCCCTTCCTTGATGTCGCTGTCGACCCGTATGGTCACAGACGAGGCCGCCATTGTTCCCCCGATCCTCGAATGTCATTACAACGTAAGTATAACGTCTTGCACTCATTCATTCAAGGCGGTCGAATAACGCCAAGGTGCTACAACGTGGTGGGCGGCGTGGTACCTCACGAGGCTGCACCCGGCCTCGGTCGCTACGTCGGCATCGTTGACACTCCCCATGGATAAATCCAAGGGATTCTTGCTTCGACGAGTCCGGTTATCACCACGTCCCCGAGGGGCAGCTTTCCCAGGCTCTCCACAAGCGTAGGGGCCGCTAGGCGGCTCCGGTTCCCGCGTGACCTGTACGTACAGGTCACGCGGGAACCGGAGCCGCCTAGCGGCCCCTACGCTTGTGGAGAGCCTGGG
>JAFUBE010000831.1 GCA_017460365.1 Eggerthellaceae bacterium | reverse complement strand
CTGACCCCAGGCGGCTCACAGTGCCGAGGTGCTGCAGCTCCATGCCCGCGACGTCGCGGGAAACGGTGGGAAGGGGACCGCGCATGACGAGGGCGTCCTCGCCGTCGGAGTAGTAGCGCGCGCGAGTGTGCACGGGCTCGCAGCCGAGAGCGCGGTAGAGGCCCTGGGCGCTGTCGTTGCCAGCGCGCACTTCGAGCAGGCACGCTGAAGCGCCCAGGTTGCGCGCGTCTTCAGCTACGTGGCGTAGCAGCTCGCGCGCGATGCCTCTGCGCCGCCACGCGGGCTCGACCGCCACCTTCAAGATTTCCAGCTCGTCGCCTGCCACCATGCCGCCCGCATACCCGACAAGCTCGCCGGCAGCCTCGGCGACCCACCAGCTGCGATCGCGATGCACGAGCTCCGCTGCCACGAGGCGCTCGCTCCAGGCATCGGTGCCCATCGCGCGCCCCTCGAGCGCGGCGACGTCTGGCGCATGCGCGGCATCGAGCGGGCGGTACGACACGCCATCGGCCCCGGGAGGCGCTGTCAAGCGGGCCTGCGAATGCATGGTCTCGCGACCTTGCACGCCGCTGACCAGGTTCTTTCCATCGTTTTGCGCCAGCTTCTCGCGTTCGTTCTCTTCGGCGTCGGACAAACGGGTGTACACGGGAAGCGTGAATGCGGGGTTGTGGCGCGCCGCATCGAGCGGGTCGGCGGCACCTGCGTGCCACGCGGCCTCAAGCGCCAGCAACAGGCCGCGCCCTGTGGTCTCCCAGAGCTTGTCAGACAGTATTTCGCCTGCATGTTCGAACAGGTCGCGGTATTTCACGAGCGCGTCGCCGATGACGAACGGCGCAGACGGCGCGCCGGCTTGCCGGGCGCCGTCGCAGGCCGTGGCGCTTTCAAGCTGCTCGGCGTATGCGGCCGCCTTCACGACGCGATCGGCGCTAAGCCGGCGCACGCCTGCGTCTCCGAGCTCGAAACGCACCGGGTACACTTCCTTGCGCATGGCGTCGGCGAGCACGAGAAGGTCGCCGCGCACGCCCGCAGCCTGCGCGTTCCAGGCGATCGCGTCGAGCGTCGACACGCCGACGAGGCCCACGCCGAGCGCGCTCGCGATGCCCTTCGCGCACGCCATCGCAATGCGCACGCCCGTGAACGACCCGGGACCGCGGCCCACGCACACGCACGCGATCTGCCCGCGCTTCACGCCGAGCTCGCCAAGCATTTCGTCGATCGCCGGCACGAGCGTCGTGTTCGATGCCCGATGCGCGGGACTGTCGCGCGTCGCCACGACGTCCACGCGCTTGTCGGCGGCGTCGAGCGTGCCCACGCCGATCGCCACGACCTCGTTGGCCGTGTCGAACGCCAGCGCGAGCGGCTTTTGCAAGAGCCGTTCGTCCTGCTGGGCCATACTGCGCTCGGATTGGCGGGCGGGACGGGCAGCGACCGCAAGCTGGCCCTGACCGCTCCGGCGGGCGCGGACGACGCGCGCGTTGTCGGACACCTTCTCGATGTCGATCGCCAGATATTCGTCGAACGCGCCGGGGAACTTCTCGGCCCATTCCACGAAGCACACGCCGCCCGATTCGAGGTATTCGCGCAACCCGATGTCCTCGAGCTGTTCTTCGGTATCGAGCCGGTACAGGTCGAAATGGTGGATGGGCAGCCGCCCCGAATCGTACGTCAGCACGATGTTGAAGGTCGGGCTTATCGGGACTTCGCTCGCGCCGAGCCCCGCCGCCGCACCCTGCACGAGCTGCGTCTTGCCCGCGCCGAGGTCGCCGGTGAGCAACACGACGTCGCCGGCGCCGAGCTCGTCCGCCAGCTTCCTGCCGATTTCAAAGGTTTCCTCGGGAGAAGAGCTCTCCCCTATCACACGCCATTCGTTTTCCATGCCGCAATCATACCATTCGGCATTGCGACGAAAACAGCGACGCGCCTTCGGCGCTGCAGATGAATCCGCCGCTTCGCGGCGGCGGCAAGCTCAAGAGCTTGCCCTACCTGGGGGGATTGCGAAAACATGGGCGCTGCCAGACACCACGGGGATGCGGGGCGGCGTCCGGGCGCACGTGGCAACGCTCACGTCGCCGAAGGCCGTCACTGCATTCGCGGCGCTCCCAATTGGTCAAGGGATACGAGGCGGCATCCAAATGCCGAAGGCCCCTCGTAGGGCAAGCTCTTGAGCTTGCCGCCGCCGCGAAGCGGCGGATTCATCTGCAGCGCCGAAGGCGCGTCACTGTTTTCCGAACCGCACGGGCGTCGGGCATCGGGGTTCCCGGGCGTTCCCAATGGGACGGGGGGATGCGGAGCGGCGTCCGGGCGCACGTGGCAACGCTCCCGCCGCCGAAAGGCCCTCGTAGGGCAAGCTCTCGAGCTTGCCGCTGCGCCGGAAGGCGCGGATCCTCAGGCAGCGCCGAAGGCGCGTCGCTGTTTTCCGAACCGCACGGGCGGCGTCGCGCTACTTCGCCCACATGATGGTGGCGAAGTGGTTGCCGCGGCCGTCGAGCCACTGCTGCATCTCGTCTTCGTCGTAGGCGACGCCGGCGCCTTGGGCAGCGACCACGCTGCTGTCATTCGCGAAGAAGTAGCCGTCCTCGTAGCGGTAGAAGATGATCCAGTGCCCGTCGGGGAACGAACCTTTCGCGGCGGTGGTACCGTCGGCGCGCTGCCAAGTTGAGCCCGACCCCGACGAGATGATCACCAGGTTCCCGGCTTCGAGCTGCTCGCGCAAAGCGTCGGTCGTGCGGATGTCGGTCGCGAGCTCTTCGATGCCGATCTGGTCGGACAGCCCGTTGGCGAGAAGCCACGCCCGCCCGCGCAGCCCGAGCGCCGCCGTCGAGTCGCCCTGGAAGCCGGCACCCTTCCAAACCTCCACGTTGTCGGTGAAGCGCTCTTCCCCGAGCAGGATGTTCACGCCCACCGTGAACGACGTCGCTCCGCAGGTCGCGTTGTTGCCCTGTACCTGGTGGTACTTCTCGCCGTCGGTGTGCATCGCCTTCTTGAGAGCCACTTCGGCGTCGTCGGCGGCCTGCTTGGCCTCGGTCACGCGCGACTCGATCTCCAGCTTGCGCGCTTCCAGCTCGGCGCGGCGAACAAGCAGGCGGTCCTGTTGCTCGGCAAACTCGTGCGCCTGCTCGGCGTAGCGCTTCTGCACCTTCGCGTACAAATCGAGGCGCTCCACGGCCTCGGTAAAACTCGAGCTCGCGAACACGATCTCGATCAGCGCGTCATGTCCGCGCGACTCCTTGTACAGCGCGACCGCCGTGTCGGCCAGGTTCCCGCGCGAGCGCTCGAGCACCTCGTCGATTCGCGCGATGTTCTCTTCGATGCCCGCGATCTCGTCGGCGTTCTGCGCGCGCTCGACTACGGCAGCCTCGTACGCCTGCACCGCCACCTGGTAATTCGCCCCCAGCTGCTCGACGCTCACGGCCCATGCGGGCGCAACCACGACCGCCGAGGCAATCAGCGAGATTGCAAATGCCGTTATGTAGCGCCATACACGTCTCATCTTTCCGCAGGATAACGTACACATGTGACGGTTAGATGAAATCGCCCGACCCCACAAATGCATCGGCTGGGGTACAATTTTCCTACACAGAATCGCCGACCAGATAGGACCATTCATGTTTCCTCGCCTGCGCGCGTTCCTCGGCATCGGCGTCAAGAGCGCCTACGTGCGCGCACACATGGCCCGCTCGAACATGGACACCCTGCGCTACCAGGCAATATTCTTCACGATCGTATCGCTGGGACTGCTCGCCTCCACGTTCGCGCCCGCGCCGCCCTGGGACCACCACGCGCCCGAAACGCTGCCCGTGTACCGCGCCGCCATCGCCGCTTTCGTGGTCACGAACATAGCATTCCATTTCATAGCCCGTCGCCTGGCCGAAACGTCAGACGAGCACCCGACCTGGTCGTACTTCGCGCTGTATTCCTACGCGCTCATCATGCTGGCCATCGGCGCTGCCATTACGGTGTACGACTATCCCGTGAACCATAACTTCTTCTCCTACATAGTGGTGCTCGTCTTCGTGTTCGGATTGCTCTATATCCCGCCTGCGTTCACCATAGTCGCGCTCGCAGTTTGCGCAGCGGCGATTGCCGTGGCGCTCGACGCGATCGGGTTTTCGAGCGTCATGCTGAGCACGAGGCTTTGCGCCTACGCGCTGCTCGTGGGAAGCGTCTCCGCCACGAACTTCCACACCCGGCTCCGCGCCTGGCAGGCCAGCGAGAAGGTGGTGGACATGTCGATGCACGACGTACTCACCGGCACGAAGAACCGCCGCGCGCTCGAGGAACAGGCAGCTTCGCTCGTCGACTGCCCCCTGTTCGTGGTCATCGGCGACATCGACGAGTTCAAGTTCTTCAACGACACGTACGGCCATTCCGCCGGCGACGAGGTGCTGCGCGAGTTCGCCCACAGCATGCAGCGCGCGTTCGGCGAGGACAACGTGTACCGTTTCGGCGGCGACGAATTCGTGGCGATCGCGCGAACCGATTCACGCGAGCAGGTCGTCGATGCCATCGAATCGTGGCGCAGCGATTTGAAGGAAACGAAGATCGACGGCGAAACGTTTAGCCCCACGCCGAGCATCGGCTATGCGGGCGCCGCGCCAGCCACCGGCGACGACGTGCAGGCGATGCTGCGCATTGCCGACATCTGCCTGTTCGACGCGAAGGAGGAAGGGCGCAACTGCGTGCGCGGCACGGTGCTCGAGGGGCAATCGCCCACCGATTACCTTGCCGACGAATCGAACCAAATGCGGCGGCGCATGAACCACCTCGACGAGCTGACGGGGCTGCCCACGATGTCGTATTTCGCGACCCATGCGAAGGCGATGACGGATTCGCCGTCGTTTTCAGACGTGCCGCTCGACGTCGTGTACTTCAACGTGGAGAACCTCAAGATTTACAACGAGCGCTTCGGGTTTACCGCCGGCGACGAGCTGCTCGTGTTCACAGCGCACACCATCGAGGAGACTTTCATGCACAGCCTCGTGGCGCGCTTCGGCGACGACCGGTTCGTCACGCTGACGTCGCGCGAGGGGCTCATCGCGGGCATCGAGCGCGTGCACGAGGCCGTGCGCGCGTTCAACCCCGAGTCGAGCACGGTCATCCGCGCGGGCATCTACCCATACGAACACAACATGGAGATAAGCAGCGCATGCGACCGCGCGAAGCTCGCATGCGACCACATCAAGGGCCGCTACAACACGTATTACTACCTGTACGACGACTCGCTGCTCGAAGGCGCCAACCGCCAACAGTTCATCCTCGACCGCTTCGACCAAGCGCTGGCCAGCGGTCACATCCAGGTTCACTACCAGCCGATCATGCGCACGATCGGCCCGCGCATCTGCGAGTTCGAGGCGCTCGCGCGCTGGAACGACCCCGACGACGGCTCGATTTCGGTGGAGGACTTCGTGCCCGTTCTCGAGGAATACCGCATCATCCACCGCATGGACCTCGAAATACTCGAGCAGGTGTGCCGCAACTACCGCACGCTCGTCGACGAAGGCGCCCAACCGGTTCCCACCAACTTGAACCTGTCGCGGCTCGACTTGGAACTGTGCGACATCGCAGACGAGGTCGCCGCGATCATGGAACGCTACGACGTGCCGCCCAACATGGTGAACATCGAGATCACTGAAAGCGCGTTTTCGGAGAACCAGAAGCTGCTGCACGCGGTGATCGAGCGGTTTCACGAGCGCGGCATGCAGGTTTGGATGGACGATTTCGGCAGCGGGTACTCGTCGCTAAACGTGCTGCGGGAGTTCGATTTCGACGCCGTGAAGATCGACTTGCAGTTCCTGCGCCACGGCAGCGACCAAAGCCGTGAGAAATCGGAGCTGATGCTGTCGCACATCATCAGCATGGCGAAGGACCTGGGGATTCAAACGCTTGCTGAAGGCGTGGAGGAACGGGGACAATACGAGTTCTTGAAGAGCATCGGCTGCGAGAAGTTGCAGGGCTTCGTGTTCGAGAAACCAGCCGATTTCACCCGCATGCGCGAGCTGCTGACCGGCGGCCCGAATCCGGTGGAAAGCCCGAGCATGCGCGAGTACTACGACGCGATCGGCCAGGTGAACCTGCTGAGGCCGACCACGCTCGACGACGCGCTCAGCCACGACATCGAGCTGTCGAGCGGGCTTCCCGCCGCCGTGATCGAGTTTTGCGGCAACCACGTGCGCTACCTGCTGTGGAACAGCTCGTACGAAGACTACCTGGTCGACATCGGCATGAACACGATCGAAAACTCCGAAGCGCAGATGAACGACCTGACGCGCGTGCAGGCGCAAGGGTTCTTCCGCATCGCCGAGCAATACAAGGGCTCGACCGAATGGGTGAACCTGACGTTTTACGAGGAAAGCGACCTGTGCACCGCGATGGCGCGCTGCATCTCGGTCGACGAGGGGTCGGACACCTACTCGTTCGTGTACATCGCGTTCAACCTGAGCAAGTACCTCAACCGCACCGGCTCGACTTTACCCCCGATCGTATAACAGCCGCTTCCCGCCAGGCACGACCGGGCACACCCGGCCCAGAGCCGCCCCACCCGCCGGGCCCGAGCCGGCGCACCT
>JAFUBE010000830.1 GCA_017460365.1 Eggerthellaceae bacterium | reverse complement strand
GTCATATCGAGGCATATCAGTAATGCTGTCAAAGAAGGTGAAATCGACCGTGAAGGCAATATGCAAATAATGCATATTAGCAGTTCAGACCGACCGGTTACATTCTATGACCTTGATGTCGTAATTTCCGTAGGCTACCGCGTGAAATCGCAGCGCGGCGTGGAGTTTCGCCGTTGGGCAACCGACGTGCTGCATCGCTACATCATCGACGGGTATGCCAAAAACGAGCAGCGCTTAGATCAGCTTGGGCAGGTTGCCCGCATCATGGCGCGCATCCCCGACGATCTGGAAACGCGACAGGTGCTCGACATCGTTCAGAGCTACACCGTCGCGCTCGACTTGCTCGACGACTACGACCATCAACGCCTGCAAACCCCGAAAGGCAACGCCGCCACGTACGTCCTTGATTACGAAGAGTGCCGCCTGGTCATAGACAGCATGCGTTTCGGTAACGAAAGTGAGCTGTTCGGGGCGGAGAAGGACGACTCGTTCAAGGGTTCCATCGGCAACATCTACCAGAGCTTCGGCGGGAAGGACATCTACCCAAGCCTCCAGGAGAAAGCTGCCAATCTGCTGTACTTCGTCGTGAAGAACCATTCGTTTCTCGACGGAAACAAGCGGATTGCGGCGACGATGTTCTTGTACTTCCTCGATCGCAATGGTGCGCTCTTCGAGGAGGGGAGGAAGCTCATCGATGACAGCACTTTGGTTGCTATAACCATCATGATTGCCGAATCGAAGCCGGAAGAGAAGGACGCCATGGTTGCATTGGTGATGAACTTCCTGGAAAGGTAGCGTGCATGAACGACGAGTTCAAGTGGATAGAGAAGGTGGAGCGGGGCGAACTTTCGCTTGTCGGGCTCGTGAACGCCAACCGCCGGATGCAAGAGGAGATGGGCAAGCGCAGGCGCACCATGTGGGTGATCCTGGGCGTGCTCGCGGCCATCGGCCTGGCGCTTGCGGCCTACGTCGCCTTCGGGCTGGTAAACCCGCGCGCCGGCAGCCACGACAGGCAGTTCGTCCTGATGCTGGGCGGCTTCTGCCTTGTGACGATGCTGATTTTCGCGCCGATGATCGGTTTCGCCCTGCACAAGGGTACGCTCAAGCCTGCGAAGCGCTACCGGGAGGCGCTGCAGAAGGGCTATCCCGGCATCGACGTTAGCAGCGAGGCCGCCATGCGCTCCTACGTGTGGACCTACGCGAACGACCCGGGCAAGCTCCTGGGCAACCTGAGCGCCCTCATCGCCGAGAAGGGGAACATGCGCAAGGTGCGCGGCGAGACGTACACTGTCTCGTTCACGCCCGCCGAGCATGTGGTGCTCGACCTGTGGCAGTACGCCCCGGAGATCTACCACGAGCTCTACGACCTGCAGGTGTCCGATGATTCTGAGATGGAATATCTCGCCAACGTCGTCAACAGCTTCAACGCCATCGGCGCCGCCGACGAGGCGAACGCGTGGACTGAGGTCCGCGAACTCTTCGGCGAGCTGGGAATCTGGGACTTCGAGGGCGAGCCGGACGAGGACCCCATGCTCGACCCCGAAGACGAGAACTGGGCGAGGTACAAAACACCTGCCACGGGCGAGCACGTGTGGGTGTGGGACGTCGACGAGGACGGCGGCGAGCCCCGTGCCTTCACCGAAGCACAACGCGAGCGCTTCCTCGAGCTGGAGGTGCGCCTCGCCGATTGCCGCCCCGACACGGACACCAAGCTCTACGAGTTCGTCCTGCAGAACCGCATCCTCTTCGGCTTCGACGGTGCGGAGAAGGGGTAGTAGTAGGCATGCAGCAATACGGCAACAACGGCAACGGCCCCGTCCCGCCAGCGGCGTCCACGCTCTGCGTCTACCTCGCATCACGAAACAAAGAACGGGGTAGTGTTGCAGGTGTATAATGAATACGTACAAATGTACGGATGTTAGGAGACATGATGGCCGATACTCAGAACGAGCTTAGCACCGTAGGAACAGAGCAAGCGTATCAATCCGTGCGTGGTTATGTCATCGAAGCGCAGCAGCAGGTCTACCGCGCCGTGAATTCGGCGATGGTTGAAGCGTATTGGAAGATTGGCAAAGATATTTACGAGGCCAGTGGGGAAAGCGAACGCGCTGCATACGGAAAACAGCTCATCGCAGAGCTTGCCGAGAAATTGACGGCCGAGTTCGGCAAGGGTTTCACAGAGCGCAATTTGCGGAGCATGAGGCAGTTCTACCTCGTATTTCCAATTCGGAACGCACTGCGTGCCGAATTGAGTTGGACGCATGCATGATTTCAAGAAACTCAATTGAGCTTGAGCAATGTACGGCTTGAGGAGGCAAGAATTGACTGATATGCGCAACGAGATAAT
>JAFUBE010000829.1 GCA_017460365.1 Eggerthellaceae bacterium | reverse complement strand
GGGTGCCCGTCCTCACCGAGCTCGACATCCCGTTCGCCGTCTGCCAGACCTACGCGGAGGTCGTGAAAGACGAGCAGGCCTGGGCCAACGACGTGTTCTACGAGATGGACTACCCACGCGGCAAGAAGGCGCTCGTGCGTACGCCCATCACGCTCGAGGAAACGCCGTTGCCGCCGTACGAGAAGGCGCCGCTGCTCGGCGAGCACACCGAAGAGGTGCTGCGCGGCCTGGGCTATGCCGACGATGAAGTGAAGGCGATGGTAGACGAGGGCATAGCGGGCGTCTGGAGCGAATAGCGTACGGAAAGCGTGTCGCCTGGTGCCTGGCACCAGGCGGCGCATAAAGAGAGAGGACGAGGATGGCAGATGAGAAAGTTGGCGCGAAGTACGTGCTGCGCGCCATACCGGACAAGTGCTACGAAGAGGCTATTCAAGCCAAGGCGCGCGGCGAGATGATCGCCTGGAGCGCGTCGAATTTCCCGCAGGAGATCACCACGACGCTCGGGATTCCCGTCGTGTACCCCGAGAGCCAGGCGGCTCAGATCGCAGCCAAGCGCGGCGCATTGCCGCTGCTCGAGCACGCCGAAGGCGAGCTGGGCTACTCGAACGATTTGTGCGCGTACGCCCGCATCAGCCTGGCATACGCCGACACGGGCGCGTGCCCGAACGGGGAGCGTGACATGCCGCTTCCCGATTTCGTGCTGTGCTGCAACAACATCTGCAACTGCATGATGAAATGGTACGAGAACCTGGGGGAGCGCCTTGGCATTCCGGTCATCATGATTGACGTTCCCTTCAGCAACGACTACGACATCGACGAGAGCCAGATCGCCTACGTCGGAGCCCAGTTCCGCGCCGCCATCGACCAGATCTGCGAGATCACGGGCAAGACGTGGGACGAGGCGAAATTCGAGGAGGTGTGCCGCCGCTCGAGCGAGTGCGGGCGCCTCTGGCTCGAGGCCGCGTCGTACACGAACTACAAGCCCTCGCCGGTCAACGGCTTCGAGTTGTTCAACCACATGGCCGTTGCCACCGTGGCCCGCGGCCGCGAGGAATCGGTCGAGGCCTTCCGCATGCTCATCGACGATTACCGCTCGTTCGTGAAGAACAACGAGTCGAACTGGCACGCGCCGGAGAACCACCGCATCATGTTCGAGGGCATCGCCTGCTGGCCGTACCTGCGCGCCACGCTCACGCCGCTGAAGGAGGCGGGCGCGAACACGACGGCCATGGTATACGGCCCTGCGTTCGGCATCACCTACAACACCTTCGACGAGATGGTCGAGGCGTATTGCAGCGTGCCGAACGCCGTGAACCTCGAACGCTCCGTGGAGTTGCGCAAGAAGGTGGGCGCCGAGGGCAAGATCGACGGCGGGCTCGTGCACATCAACCGCTCGTGCAAGATGTGGTCGGGTTTCGCGCCCGAGCTCGCGCGCCGCGTCTCGGCCGACCTGAACGTGCCGATGGTCACGTTCGACGGCGATCAGGCCGATCCGCGCAACTTCAGCGAGGCGCAGTACCAGACCCGTGTCGAGGGCCTGGTGGAAATCATGGAATCCAACAAGAAGGGGGCATAACCCATGGCGACGATAGAAACCATGTTGCAAGAATTCCAAGACGTCGCCGAGAACCCGGGCGAGCAGCTTGCCGCGCACCTCGCGGCCGGCAAGTCCGTCATCGGTGTGGGTCCCTATTACGCCCCCGAGGAGTTCGTGGTGGCCGCGGGCGCCGTGCCGTTCGGCGTGTGGGGCTGCATGGGCTCGGCCAACGAGGCGCGCAAGTACTTCCCGCCGTTCTACTGCTCCATCTGCCAGATGACGTTGGAAATGGGCCTGACCGGCAAGCTCGACGGGCTTGCGGGCTACATGACCACGGCGCTGTGCGATACGCAGCGCGCTGCCTCGCAGAACTGGCGTGCGGGCGTGGGCAACAACATCCCGCTCATCTACGTCTCCCAGCCGCAGAACCGCAAAGCGGATTTCGGTCGCGCGTACGTGCTCGACATGTGCAAGAAGGTCGCGCATGAGGTCGAGGAATGCGCTCACGGCATTATCGACGACGAGAACTTGAGCAGTGCCATAAAGCTCTACAACGAGTGGCGCGCTGCGATGCGCGAGTTCGTGGAGCTCGCCGGCACGCATCCGGCGCAGGTCGGCGTGAAGGCGCGCTTGGCCGTCATCGCGTCGGGCTACTATATGGAAAAGGCCGATCACCTCGCGAAGGTGCGCGCGCTGAACGCTGAGCTTGCGGCGGCGCCCGCGAGCGCCGATGGCTTCAAGCGCGTGGTGCTCAGCGGCATCTTCGAGGATATCCCGGCCATCACCGATATGCTCGACGATCTGAACTACGCCGTGGTTGCCGACGATCTCGCCAAGGAGAGTCGCGCGTTCGCGCTGCAGGTGCCCGAGACGGGCGATCCGTTTGAAGCGCTTGCCGAGGGCTGGTGCGCGCTCGACGGCGACTCGCTTCTGTACGATCCCGAGAAGCTGCACGTGAAGAAGGTCGTCGACCTGGCGCGGTCAGCCGATGCGCAAGGTGTCATCTTGCTGCTCGCCAAGTTCTGCGATCCCGAGGAATTCGACGCCCCGCTCGTGAAGGCCGCATGCCGTGAAGCGGGCATCCCCTTCGTGCAGATCGAGGTCGATCAGTCGACCGAGACGTACGAGCAAGCCCGCACCCAGCTCGAGACCTTCGCGGACATCCTGTAGGGAGACGTGCGGCGCAGCGAGCGCCACCCAAAGCATGACACTTCGTGTCTGACGAAAAGTGTCACGCGATGACAATCATGCACAGCGGCGTGGGATCGGCAACACCGATCCCGCCTTCTTCGAGAACGGAGCATTCATGTCCGCCAACTTGTACCTGGGTATAGATGTGGGCTCGACCGCGTCGAAGTGCGTGGTCATCGACGATGGCGGCGAGATCGTCGGCTGCGGGCTCTATGCGTCAGGCGCTGGAACGGCCGGACCGCAAGCGTGCGTTGCCGAAGCGCTGGCCCAAGTAGGTGGCGGCGTGACGCGCGATGACCTCGGCGGATCGTGCGCGACCGGCTACGGCAGGCATCTCGAATTGTGGGCCGACACGCAGATGTCCGAGCTGTCATGCCATGCGAAGGGTGCCGCGCGCCTGTTCCCCGGCGTGCGCACGGTCATCGACATCGGGGGGCAAGACGCCAAGGTGCTGTCCCTTTCCGAAGACGGCAGGCTCGTCGACTTCGTGATGAACGACAAGTGCGCGGCGGGCACGGGGCGTTTCCTCGACGTCATGGCGGGAGTCTTCGGCTGCACGGTGGCCGACCTGTCCGACCTCGACCGCCGCTCCGTCGAGGTCGCCTCCATCTCGTCGACGTGCACGGTGTTCGCCGAATCGGAGGTCATTTCGAAGCTGGCCGCCGGCACGCCCATCCCCGACATCGCGGCCGGCGTGCACGAGTCGGTCGCTGAGCGCACCTACGGGCTTGCCAAGCGCGCCGGCATAACGCCGAAGGTGGCCATGACCGGGGGAGTGGCGCTCAACGACGCCCTGCGCGAGCGCTTACAGCGCCGCATCGGCCACGATATCGTCACAAGCGAGCTCGCCCAGTTCGCAGGCGCGTACGGCGCCGCCCTGCATGCGCGCGAGCTGGCAAGCTAGCGAAATGCGTCTTTGCTTCCATCTCGATGGGGGTGCGCTGCTTCACGTCAGACACGATGTGGCGCAATTTCGGGGACGGGGTTCGGAATGAGCCGCAGGGAGACGCTCAGGTACAAGAGGTCGTCGGCATCGTCGAAGTCGATTCCTGTGAGCTCGGCGATGCGGTCGAGCCTGTTCAGCAACGTCGAGCGCGCCACGAACAGGCACTGCGCGGCGTGCGTCGCGTTGTATCGGCATCGCATGAACGTGGATAGCGTCTCAAGCAGGGAAGTTCCGTTGCGCGCGTCGTGGCGGGATAGCGCTTCGATGGCCGGATGCGCCACGTCTTCGAATCGTGCTCGTTTCACGCCGTTGTCGAGGATGTAGGCCAGTGCGTAGTCCTGGAAACGATAGTACCAATATTCGGGATCATCGGCCGTTCCCTGCTCGAGCGCGGCGGTTGCCTGCCAGCATGCCCGCCCGATATCGTGGAGCGATGTGAACGGCCTGCTCATTCCAGCTTTCGCCAAGTTATCTCGCGCAGCTATCAGGATGTCGCGCGAGAAGCTGGAGCTCGTCGCCGACGTCGGGTGCTCGGCATCGGCCAGCATGTATAGGGCCTTATCGGCGATGAAGCAGTACGCGCGGGGGCACGCCAGCTCGAAGCGGCGCGCCAGGTATTCGAGCTCGTCGCGCCCCTCGTTCGTGAAGCTCCGGTCGATGCGGAGCACCACGAACGCCTGCGACGTTATGCGACCGTCTTCGGTTATGAGCGATTGCACGCTGGCTGCTCCCGTTGCGCTTTTGGTAAGCAAGCCTGCCAGGGCGGCTCGGATACGGTCCAACTCGGTCGGACCGACGCCGAACGATCCGAGGTGCCCGTAGGCCTTTTCGACGTAGCCGCCCAGGTAACGCAGGACGAATCGCGTGTAGCGGGCGCTCAGGGCCGTGCCGTCGTGCCGGCTTGCCAGCATCCCCTTCAGCTCGCCTTTCGCGAACACGTTCTTCATCAACAGCTCCGATGAGCCGGGGATGGCGAACACGTTGTGGCTCGTCCGCATGTGCCGGTAGTCGCGCGAGGCCATGAACAGGTCGACGACATCAGATTCCAGCATGTCGAATTCGAATGGTCGCGCTTGCCGGCCTGCGTCTGACGTGCTGACGGGCACCGACTGGCAGATGATGCGGTACTCGTCGTCGACGAGCGCGAACGGGCAGCCCGTGGCCTTCGAGCATGCGTCGAGCAACGCTTGCGCTCCGGTACGGGCATCGATGTAGGCGCGTAAGAGCACGTCGAGGCGTTCGAAGCGAACGAACACCGACTGCATGTAGTTGTACAGACGTGGGAAGGTAACCTCGTCGCGCACCTGGATGACCGAGAACCCGGCTGCCCGTGCCGCGTCAGCCGCGTCCGCGCCCATGCACACGCACAGGCTCCCTTCGAGCTTCACGCCCGCATGGGGTCGCTCATGTGACGGGACCAAGGCGGCGTGGCCGCGCATGTCGGCGGTTTCGTCGTACAGGATGGGGTAGTCGACTTCCACGGAACGAGCCGACCTGTCGCATTCGACGTCGTCGAATTCCTGGACGAGTAGGTAGTGCACGAAGCTGCCCTCGACTTGCATGGCATGCTCCTTCTCCCGAGCCCGGTTCGTCTGCGATGCGTCTTTGCCCCAAGCTCGCAATTCCGGGGGCGGGGTTCGGCGCTGGCGCGCCGCGGGCGGCACGAGTGCCGCCCCTACGGAGTCGGCC
>JAFUBE010000828.1 GCA_017460365.1 Eggerthellaceae bacterium | reverse complement strand
CAGAGCATTGGGGCGGACGGCCACGCGTGGAACCGCGCGCGCATCGGCAGCTCGTGGTTCAACATCGACGTCACCTGGGACGATAACTACACCGACCCCGATCCGACCGCGACGCCCGATACCACGTACTTCCTGAAGAGCGACGCCTGGTTCAAAGCGCACCCCGGCTCGTCCGGGTTCCACACCAGCTGGGCGCCGGCCGGTGTCGCGGGCACCGACACGTGCTACGACCAGTACGAACAGCAGGATTGGCCCGTCTATAGCGCATCCGCCGCCAGTCCCTGGCTCGTCGATCTGCCCGCCGCGACCGGCCTCGCGAAGGGCAAGACGCAGGTGATCTCGGGCACAACCTACAAAGTGACGAGCAACTCGGCCAAGAACCCTACCGTAACCGTGAAGAAGGCGCCGGCCAACAAGAAGAGCGTCACCGTGCCCGCAACCGTTGCCATCAACGGCAAGCAATACGCCGTGACCGGCATCGCCGGTAGCGCCTTCGCGAAATCCGCCGCCACGACCGTCACCGTGAAAACGAAGTCCCTCACCAAGGCAACGGTCACGAACTGCTTCAAAAACTCGAAGGTCGCCACCGTAAAAGCCCCGAAAGCCAAGCTCTCCGCCTACAAAACCATCTTCGCCAAATCGAACTCCGGCAAAAAAGTCGCCATCAAGTAAAGGGCCGACAATTTGGGGAGTCTCCCCAAATCGTCACTTCTTGGGCAGCCTGGGGTTGAGCTGCAACGGTTATGCCGGGAAACTGCAGGGGTGATGTAACATGTTGCTCGGGTCGCACCGGTTTGGTGGTAGTCTGGTGGAAGAAAAAGACGGCACATCGGCGGGAAGGGGCATGGTTGGCGTTATTGGAAGACATCGGCAAGACGCTCGGCCAGGTAGCTGCAGGAGTCACCGACGCGGCGCAAACCGTCGCCGGTGCCGCACAAGACACTATGGAGCAGGCGCGTCAGCAGCGCGAACAGGATCGGGTGAACGCGCTTTCCAGCGAGTCGAAATGCCCCAGTTGCGGACACCCCCTCAATGGCGTGTACGCCGTCTGCCCCATGTGCGGGCACGAGTTGCGCAGCAGCAACGACGACGACTCGATCGCGCAATTCGTCAAGCAGCTCAACAAGATCGAACATGGGCGCAACAACGTCATGGACTCCCTTTCCAAGACCTTCTCCGGCCGCACGTCCAACCCCACCGACGAGAAGATTGCGGCGCATATCCGAAACTACGTCGTCCCCAACACCAAAGATGACGTGTTCGAGTTCATGCTCCTCGCCGCCGGAAACCTCGACGCCAGCAAGGTTGCCTTGCTGCAAAAACGCAAAGGATTCTTCGGCGCGAGCAAAGCCGCTCAACAGGAGCGCGACGGTGTTTCCGAATTGGTGATCACCGCTTGGCTCAACAAATTCGAGCAGACGTATCAGCGAGCGAAAATCTCCTTCGGCACCGATCCCGATTTCAGGCGTATCCAAGAGCTGTACGACGGCAAGATGGCTGAAATCGAGGCTGCAACAACGAAGAGAAGGTGGTGACGATGGCCCTCTTTGGCAAAAACGACGGCGGCGTAATGGACGCCATCAGGTGCGATGAGCAAGATTACCTCATTTGGAAATGGCATCCGAAAGGCTCCTCGTCAGCGGCTAGTCAGCGTGCGAACACCATTCGCTGGGGTTCGTCGCTGCGCGTCCGCGACGGATCCGTTG
This sequence comes from Eggerthellaceae bacterium, assembly GCA_017460365.1. GTDB lineage: Bacteria > Actinomycetota > Coriobacteriia > Coriobacteriales > Eggerthellaceae > UBA9715. Next base: position 1,982 of record JAFUBE010000828.1, on the reverse strand, counting down.
CCGCGTTCGTTCATGCCGGCCCCGAGGGCGGGAGCCAAGACTTCATCGAAGGCCCCTACGATGGCATCGTCAAGACCGATAACTTACCCGTGCTTGCTGCCCTTGTCGGCAAGTTCTACGATGGCGGCAGTTATTTTCCCGCTGAAGTCTACTTCATCAATCTAGCTGAGCTGATTCAAATAAAGTTCGGTGTGCCCTATTTCGACGTGTACGATGCAGAGTTCTCGAAGTACAGCGTTCCCGTAGCCGTTCGGGGTTCCGTCAACTTCAGGATCGCCGACTACCGGCGCTTCATAAAGCTGCATCGACTCGATTCGTTCGACATGGGCCGGTTCAAGAATGAGATCAAGAGCACCGTGGTGCGCTATGTGAAGGAAACCGTTATAAACCTGCCGAATGCCGACGGCATTCCAGTGGTTCAGATCGAGCGGCACCTAGCCGAAGTCAACGCCCGCGTCGAGGCGAGGCTCGTCGACGTGATACGCGAGACGTACGGCGTGTCCGTTTCCCGCATCGACATTTCAGATATAGAGATCGACAAGACGAGCGACGGGTACAAGAAAATGATCGCGATGTCGCAGAACAGGGCCAACATGTTCGTTCAAGGCGCCCAAACGTTGTTCAGCGATATCGGCGCCCACCGCAAGGGGGCGAAGCGCGTCGCGCAGACCAACGACCAAGAAGGAAAGCCGATTGAGCCCGTCATCGACCTCGGCGAGGTTGGGAAAAACGTGGGCGACGCTATTGGTGGCGCCGCCGATGCGATCGGAGGGTTCCTCGGAGGGCTCGGCCAGAAGAAGGAAGCCGCTCCACCGCCGGTTCCGATCGCCAAGTACTACGTGGTGCAGGACGAGGCTCAAGCCGGGCCTTTCGGGATGAGCGAACTTGCCGCCCTGGTCGCCGAAGGCAGGCTCGACGCCAACACGCTCGTCTGGAAAGACGGCATGTCTGATTGGGAACCCGCCGGATCCGTGGACGAACTAGCCGGCATCCTCGAACCATAGCCAATAAACTAAACCATTCGAGCGGAGCGGGCGAAATCCGCTGATCCGAAGAGCCCCCAGGCCACAAGCACGTGCGTCGTTCGACGGCAAGCCCTCGCTGGAAGCACCGGCCGCAGCGCATACCTGTGCCAAAAACACGTCCCACAACCAAGGTCACCGTTACCAACTCCGGCATGAGCCGTCCGGGGTCAGACCCCAGGCGGCTCATGGCTCATGCTCGGCAAGATACCCCAAGTCATCGCGCAAAGTAACAGCCTGATAACGCGCAAAATAGGAAACTTGACAACCAACGACTAAGATTTCATACTGCTAAACAACGCAAAAGATATAGTGCGTCTAAAAGCAGGGTAACAACCGCGAGAAAAGCGAGGTACACACCATGGCAAAGATTTTGGGCATCGACTTGGGCACCACCAACTCCGCGATGGCCGTGATGGAAGGCTCCGAGCCGGAAATCCTGGTCAACGCCGAAGGCGACCGCACCACGCCGTCGGTCGAGGGCTTCCGCAAAGACGGCGAGCGCGTCGTCGGCAAGGCCGCGAAGAACCAGGCGGTCACCAACCCCGAGAACACGGTTAGTTCCGTCAAGCGCTTCATCGGCCGCAGCTTCAACGAGACCAGCGAAGAGCAGAAGACCATCTCCTACAAGGTCGAGGCCGGCAAAGACGGCCGCGCGGTCGTGAACATCGACGGCAAAGACTACACGCCCGAGGAAATCAGCGCCATGGTCCTGCAGAAGATGAAGACCGACGCCGAAAAGCAGCTCGGCGGCCCGGTCACGCAGGCCGTCATCACCGTGCCCGCGTACTTCAACGACGCACAGCGCCAGGCCACGAAAGACGCCGGCAAGATCGCGGGCCTCGAAGTGCTCCGCATCATCAACGAGCCCACGGCCGCAGCACTTGCGTACGGCCTCGACAAGACCAACAAAGACGAGAAGATCCTCGTGTTCGACCTCGGCGGCGGCACCTTCGACGT
>JAFUBE010000827.1 GCA_017460365.1 Eggerthellaceae bacterium | reverse complement strand
TTGCCCTGGTACCGCACCGGCTTAGCCAGGATGCGCATCGTGTATACGTTCGAATCGACGAGCTCAGCGCGCGGCAGGTTCGAGATGCGGCTGTAGTCTCCCGTGCGGTTGAGAGCTTCCACGATATGGTGCGGATACAGACCGTCGTGGAGCAGCTGATAGTGCCATGTGGCGCTGATCTCGTTCATCTCGAAGTCGACGTGCGATATCATGCGCCAATTCGCGTCGGCGACGTACATGGGACGGGGAACGAGCTGGGCAGTCGCGTCGACGAGGTTCTGGTACGGGGCGTCGGCGACGAGAAGGTCGTTTATCGTGTCGTGCCAGCGCCGGTAACGCTCCATCTCGCCGACCAGGTGGTCGAAGAGGCGGTCCATGTCGCACTCGTCGGGTACAACGATGCGAGGGATGCCGCGGCATCGGCTTCCGAGCGATGCGGGCACCACGCAGCCGAACATGCTGTCGGGATCGAGCGCCGGCGAGGGGACTTCGCGCTCGTCGGTCACGAAGTAGAGAAAGCCCGTGTGGCTGGCAAACCTTGTCGAAGCCACGCCGACCCATTGGATGTTCAGGGGCGCAACGTGCTCGTCGGCGATTTCGGCCGTTGGCTCGAGGTCGAGCGTGCGCGTGTACATGTAGCGAAGCGATAGCTCCATCGTTCTTCCCCTTTAGTCGTGGTGGTTCAATCAATTGTAATTGTGCATTGGTGCACAATCAACTGTTCAAGAAGTGTCAAAGCATGCACTTGTAGAAGAGCCGTTCGTTTCTTATGCTTTTTTCAAGGTGGGAATGTAAGTGTCTGGTCAATCGGAAAGGGGAAAAAATGAGTGACGAGACAAAAGTCGCAGAGGCTGAAGTCAAGCAGGAACCTACCCTGCCAGCGGACTACAAGCCACTGTCGACGGGGCTGAAGTTCTTCTACGGCGTCGGTGACTTCGGCTTCAACATCATGAATTCGGTGGAGAACTACTACTTCGTGTTCTTCCTCACGAATTGCGCGATGCTCGACCCTGCGCTCGCCGGCATCGTGTCGACGGTCGGTTCGGTCATCGACGCTATCGTCGGATGGCTGTGGGGCGCCATCATCAACACGATCAAGCCGATGCGCTGGGGCCGTTACCGCTCCTGGCTGCTCATCGTGCCGTGGATCGTGCCCATCCTGTTCGCGCTCGACTATTGGAAGTTCTCGGATAACCCGATTATCACCGCGGTGCTCATCACGGTCTTCTACGTGGCGTCGCACTGCACGTGGGACTTCCCGTACGTTGCGAACGTGTCGATGATCGCGGTGGTCGGCAAAACGCCAGAAGATCGCGCGCGACTCGCCTCGACGCGCGGCATGTGGTCGAACGCTTCCAAGATCCTGTTCGCCTACATCTTCCCGCCGGTCGCCATGCTTGGCGCCACCCTGCTCGGCCAGCAGAACGTCGGCGCGACGCCCGCTTACAACTACGCGTTCGCCGCGTTCGTGTTCGGCTGCGTCTTCGCCGCCCTCTACAACGTGCACTTCGCGCTCACCAAGGGCTACGAGAAGGAATACACCAAGGAAGAACTCGCGAACTGGAAGGCGTCCAAGAAGGGCGACAAGGACTCCAACAGCGCCGGCGATCTCGGCCGCTCCATCGCCCAGAACCCCAACGTCATCTTCCTCATGCTCGGCGACATCGCGAAGTGGATCTTCAATTTCGTCGTCGGCGGCACTGCCGTGTACTACTTCACCTACGTTGCGTTCGACCCGGCGATGCTGGCGAATTACATCTTCGCGACCAACGTCGGCACCGTTGTCGGCGCTTACCTCGGCGGTCCGATCGCCAAGGCGCTCAAGGGCTCCAAGAACGCCGTTATTGCCGCATTCGTCCTGATGATTTGCATGCTGCTCGTCTCGCGCTTCATGTACACGCAGATGATGGTCGTCGTGGTCTGCATGACCATCGCGCAGGCTGGCTACGGCCTGATCTACGCGGTCATCCCGGCCATGTACGGCGACTGCGTCGTGTACTCCGAATGGAAGACCGGCAAGAACTCCGCCGGCTGGATTTCCGGCCTGCAGGTTCTGCCGCTTAAGATCGGCTTCTTCGCGCGTGGCGTGGTCATCCCGGCCATCCTCGGCGCTGCCGGCTTTGTCGCGGGCATGACCGCCGACCAGTCGACGCCCGCCCTGCAAGAGGGCATCGTGAACGGCTGGTTCGTGCTCCCCGCCATCCTGTGCGTCATCTCCATGCTGATCCTCATCTTCGGTTACAAGATTAACAACACCGTTCTGGCCAAGTGCCAGAAGGAGATCGCCGAGCGCGAGCAGGGCGAGAACAAGTCCGAATAACACTTGATTGATCGTGGCGCGCGGTTCAACGAACGGATCGTGCGCCGCTATCCGTGACCGCATGCTAAGATGCATGCAAGCTCGCATGACGATGTTCGGTTTGTTTTACCACAGGCGATGAAAGGTGGATACATGGCAGGCATAGCAGATGCGTTCGCGGAAGCGCGCGCGAACCGCAAGAAGCGCTCTCCGCTGCAAGTCGGTCTCTCGACCGGTGCCCTGATCGTGGCAATCGTCATCTGCGTCTTGCTCATGAAGCAGTTCCAGCCGGACCAGATGCTCATCCTTCTGTTTCCGGTCCTCATCATCGGGATCATGTTCACCGTCCACACGGTGCGCAACAACTCCCGCAACAAGGCGGACGTCACCGACGAGCACGAAACCTGCATGCCCATCCTCGACCGCTACAACGAAAAGCACGACGTAAAGCGGCTGATGCACGACTACGACGAATGGTGGGAGGGGGAGCACAGCAACTACACGCGCATGCACTTCGCCGCGAAGGTTATCGACATCCTTCAAGACAAGAAGAAGTACGAGCGCGCGCTCGAGGTGCTCTACCAGGTTGCCGGGCTTCCCCTCAAAGGCCGCGATCACTACGACTTCGACAATTACCTCAGGAAGGTCGAGCCCATTCTGAAAGAAGGGCTCGCGAAGCAGCGCAAGTCGCAGCACAGGCAGCTGGCCGAGATTTAGCCTGCGGGAACCGAACGAGCAAGGTAAGAAAGTAAACTTGACACAATATAGGGTGTCACCTATTGGAAAGGAAAGCATATGGGCGATTACAAGCTTACTCCGCGCGAAAACCTCTTGGAGGTAATGAAGGGCGGCAAGCCCGAGCACTTCGTCAAGCAGTACGAGGCGTTCAACATCCCGTGCAGGGATCTTGCCACCTACCGTTGGCGCGACTTCCCCAAGCCCGGCGAGATCAACAAGGTGAACAACTGGGGCGTCACCGTGTCGTGGGCCGAGGGCCAGCCGGGTGCCTTCCCAGTGCACACGCTCGACAAGATCGTCTGCAAGGACATCGAAGAGTGGCAGGATTACGTCAAGGCTCCCGATCCCTTCAAGATTGCCGAGGCCGAATGGGAAAAGGACCAGGCAGTCTGGGAGAAGATCGATCGCAAGCAGCAGTTCGCGACCGCTTTCGTGGCTCCGGGCGTGTTCGAGCAGTGCCATTACCTCTGCGAGATCCAGAACGTGCTCATCGCCTTCTACGAGTGCCCTGACGAGCTCAAGGAGCTCATCAAGTACATCACCGAGTTCGAGCTCAAGCTCGCGGAAACCATCTGCGATCACCTGCATCCCGACGGGCTGTTCCACCACGACGACTGGGGCACCCAGATCAACACCTTCACCGATCCCGAGATGTTCGCGGAGTTCTTCCTCGATCCTTACAAGGAGATTTACGGGTATTGGAAGAGCCGCGGCGTAGAGATCATCGCGCACCATTCCGACTCGTACGCCGAGACGCTCGTGCCCTACATGATCGAAATGGGCATCGACGTGTGGCAGGGCGTCATGAACACCAACGACATCCCTGGCATGATCGAGAAGTACGGCAAGGACATCACCTTCATGGGCGGCATCGACTCGGCTTCGGTCGACTACGAGGGCTGGACCCGCGAGGAAATCGCGAAGCAGGTCAAGCGCACGTGCGACGAAAACGGCCCGATGCACTTCATCCCGTGCCTGTCGCAGGGCTTGCCCATCTCCACCTTCCCGGGCGTTTACGACACCACGCAGGAAGAGATCGAGAAGTATTCCGACATCTACTTCGCGGAGCACAACCTGTAGGAAACACGGTGCTTTACCCCTCCCAGCACCGATGCTTCGATAGCGGAACCGCCCGGAATCCAAGCCGGGCGGTTTTCTTGTTCGGGCAGCCAAGTGTGGCAGCCCATGCTAGGGAGATGCGTCTTTACCCCCACCCGTACGCGGTGTGACACGTCCCGTCAGACACGATCTGTCATTTGTCGCGGGAGACGTGCGGTACCGCGGGCGCCACCCGAAACATGACAGATCGTGTCTGACGGGAAGTGTCACACGGGGGATGAAGGCGCATCTCCCTAGAGACTGCCCC
>JAFUBE010000826.1 GCA_017460365.1 Eggerthellaceae bacterium | reverse complement strand
CTATAATAGTGCGGCAACGAAACCCGTTCGAAAGGTCGATTATGCGTACTGGAAGTGCCCCGAATTTTTGCCCGCCGGTCGAGGAAGGCATGGTCTTCGAGCTCGAAGACGAAAACGGCGACGTGGTCGCTCTCGAGTTCTTGGGGCTCGTGTTGCATAACGATCGTCGTTACGGGTTCTTCTTCGAGGTCAACGACGACGAGCCCGCCATGTCGTCCGGCGAGGTCGTGGTGCTTGAGGTGACCTCTGTCGACGAGGACGACCAGCCCGAAGAGCTCGAGCTCGTCGTAGATGAAGCCATTGCCGAAGAAGCCTACCAGGTCTTCAAGGAAGCTGCGAAAGACCTTTACGATTTCGAATAGCATCCGCTGTTTTGCCAAGAGATTAACGACCGGTATATCGTCTCTTTGCAGGTAACCCCCATTGGGCGAGCTCTTGTGCTTGCCGCCGCTGCGAACCGGCGTTACGCTTTTCGCGCCACCATGTGAGCGAAGGGCGCCTCCAAGCCGATTTCGCGCAGGCGGGAGGCGTTCGCGAAAACTTCACTGGGGGTGCCAACCGCTTCGAGGCGCCCATCGTTCAAGATGGCGATGCGGTTGCAAAGGCGCGCGAGGTCGTCCATGTTGTGCGAAACCATCACGATGGTGCGTCCCGCGGCGTGAAGCTCGTCCACGAGTGCGAGAAGCGCCGCTCGCGAGCGTGGGTCGAGGCCGGCCGTGGGCTCGTCGAAGATCAGCACGTGTGGCAGCATGGCGAGCACGCCCGCGATCGCCACGCGTCGCTGCATGCCTCCCGACAGCGCGAACGGGCTCGTGTCGCGCAGTTCTTTCGCATCCAAGTGCACCTGCGCGAGCGCTTCGGCCACGCGGGCTTCCACGTCGACACCCGAAAGCCCCAGGTTGCGCGGCCCGAACGCCACATCGTCGAACACGGTGGCCGCGAACAGCTGCCGCTCGGGGTACTGGAAGACCACGCCCACGTCGCCTCGCTTGCCGAATCGCGCGGTTCCGGCGGTCGGCTTCAAGAGTCCGCTTGCAAGCTGGATGAGCGTGCTCTTGCCCGAGCCTGTGTGTCCGGCGATGCCGAAAAACTCGCCCTCGAGCACGTCGAACGTGATGTCGCGCAGCGCCCAAGCGGGGTATTCGTACGTCGCTCCTGCAAGTTCGAGGGCGCAAGGCGCGCCGACGACGGGCGGCCGTGCGGGCGGAGGCTCGACCGGGGGCACCTCGCCAGCTTCGATCGCGGCGGCCAGTTCGCCGATCGTGAGGCAGCGACCGCCGCTCGCGCGGGCGGCGAACGGTGGCTCGAGCGAAAGCTCTTCCAAACGTTCGACCTGCGTGAGCACTTCGCGCGGGGTCCCGTCGAGCGCTATGCGCCCGCCGTCGAGCACGATCACGCGATCGGCGAGAGCCGCTTCCTCCATGAAATGCGTAATCATGATTATCGTGAGCCCGTGCGCGTGCAAATCGAGGCAAACGTCCATGAGCGCGGTGCGCCCGCGCGGATCGAGCATGGCGGATGCTTCGTCGAGCGCGAGGATCTGCGGGTTCATGGCAAGCGCGCCTGCAATCGCGACGAGCTGCTTCTGCCCGCCCGACAACGCTGCCGTCTCGGCCTTCTCGAAGCCTGCGAGACCCACTTGTCCGAGCGCATGGGTTACGCGAGCCCGCAGCTCGTCCCCGCTGAGTCCCAAGTTGCTCGGGCCGAACGCTACGTCGTCTTCCACGATTGAAGCCACGATTTGGTCGTCGGGGTTTTGGAACACGAAGCCTGTGGCCGAGCGCACTGCGAACACCTTCGACTCGTCGCGCGTGCTGTGTCCGAGCACGCGTACTGTGCCTTCATTCGGGACGAGTAGCGCATTTACGTGCTTGGCCAGCGTCGACTTCCCGCTGCCGTTGCTGCCGAGCACGCACACGAACTCGCCCGCATCTACGCGCAGCGACAGCCCGTCGAGCGCCCGCGCGCCGCCGCGGTACTCGAAACCCACGTTCTCGAATTCGATAATCGCCATAATCGCCTATTGTACAATGTGCATGCCTATGGGGCAGAGACGCCGCTGGGACAGAGGCAAGGTCTGCGCCTCGGAAAACGGGGAAGGGGAGCGCCGTGGACGAATCGCGCAAACAGGAACTGCTGGAATTGCTGACCGGCGAACACGGGTCGTCAGAACGGCTTTGGGACACCTTCCGCGCCTACGTGAACACGCGCCCGCCCGAGCCTGCGCCCGCAGAATGGCTCGCGGCGCAGGACGAGCTGCTGCAGGGCATGATCGCCGATGCAGGCGTTTCGACGGTCGAAGATGCAGCGCCCGCTCCCGGCGATCCGCGCGTCGCGCTTTGGCGCGGCGACATCACCACGTTTGCGGCCGACGCCATCGTGAACGCGGCGAATTCGCAGATGCTCGGCTGTTGGGTTCCGGGCCATTACTGCATCGACAACGCCATCCACACGTTCGCCGGCGTGCAGCTGCGCCGCGAGTGCTACGAGCTCATGCTGGCGCAGGGCCACGAAGAGCCGACCGGTCAGGCGAAGATCACAGGCGCGTGGAACCTGCCGAGCAAGCACGTCATCCACACCGTGGGCCCGATCGCAGCCGGCCATCCGAGCGATTTGCACCGCTCCCAGCTCGCGTCGAGCTATCGCAGCTGCCTCGACCTCGCCGCCGAAAACGGTCTGCACACGATTGCGTTTTGCTGCATCAGCACCGGCGTCTTCGGCTTCCCGGCTGCAAAGGCTGCGGAGATCGCAACGGCGACCGTGCGCGATTGGCTCGACGCCCGCCCGCAGGCCGGCATGTGCGTTGTCTTCAACGTGTTCGGCGAAAACGACGAGCGCTTGTACCGCGAGCTTATGGGGCTGTAGCCTGGGGCAGTTTGCTGCGAAGTGCCTGCGTATGAGCGCGTATGAGCACGGCCTGTGGAAAATGCCGCATTTCGTTCCAGTTCAAGAATTTGTGCTACTATTGCAAGGCTTTGTTTTTAACCGAGTTGATAGGAGTAATGGAAATGGCATTACCTCAGATGACTGAAGAGCAGCGCAAGGCTGCGCTCGAGAAGGCAGCCGAGACGCGCCGCGCTCGTTCGGAAGTCCGCGAGCAGCTGAAGACTGGCAAGCTGAGTGCCAAGGATGCGCTCAATCGCCGCGACGACCCGATTGTCGGCAAGATCAAGGTCACGCAGTTCATCCAGTCGTTCCCTGGCTATGGCAAGGCCAAGGCTGAGAAGATCATGGAAGAAATCGGCATCCCCGAGAACCGCCGTCTGGCCGGCCTCGGCGAGAACCAGATCGCCAAGCTGCTCGAGGCTCTGAGCTAATCGAAGT
>JAFUBE010000825.1 GCA_017460365.1 Eggerthellaceae bacterium | reverse complement strand
GGGCAAGGGCGTCTTGCGCAAGCTGCGCCAGGGCATCATCGTCGAGGTCGCGGCCCTGCTTCACCTCCACTACGATGCCAGGGAGCTTCCCGACGTACTCGCGCTCGGGGGCGAGAACGACGTCGGCGCGGCCGTCGCCGGCCTCGCGGTTCGAGAGCGGGAACCTGTAGCCGTACACGTAGTAGGTCAGCCCCACGAGCAGCATGTGGTAGGAGTTCTCGCGCACGAGGTCGAGGGCCGACGGCGAGTCGAGCAGGATGCGGCGCAGGGCCTCCTCGAGGGCGGGGGCGTCGCCTTCCACGAGCGCGTCGTGCAGGTGGTCGAGCCGGGCACGGTTTCCCGCCACCGCCTCGGAACGCTCGTAGAACTCGTCGCGGTAGAGCATTCCCACCTCGCGGTTGGGCACGCGCAGCTCGCGCTTCAGGCGCGTGTTGTTGGGCTCGGCGGTATCCTCGGTCGTGAGGTAGCCCGCCAGGTACAGCTGACTCCAAATGGCGGATGGGTCGCGGCCGATCATGTCGAAGACGGTGGCCAGGTCGACCCTCTCGCGCACCGTGCCGCCCGCCGCGAGCGCGGCGAGCTCATCGGCGGTGGCGCCCTCTGCCTGCGAGAACAGGTCGTGCACGACCGCGTTCGCGGACGTGTTGCCCCAGTAGGGCTGGGCCGCACCGCCCTTCGACAGGAAGTTAAGCAGGCTCCACGGGTTGTACACGCGCTCGCCCCCGAACACGTAGCCGTCGTACCAGTCGCGCATGTCAGCGACCCGGTCGGCCTTCCCGACGTGCCCCGCGAGCTCGCAGGCCTCGGCCTCGGTGAACCCGAACGCCTCGGGGAACTCGTGGTTGAGCGCCGTGTCGACCTCGATGTTGTTCAGGCCGCTGAAAATCGACTCTCGCGACACCCGCTGCACGCCGGTCATCACGCCCAGGTACAGCGACGTCGTCGCCTTCAGGGCACCCGTGAGCCAGGTGCGGTAGAACGTGACGGCCTCCTCCCGGAATCCCTTGAGGTGGCCAGCCGTGACGGGCTTGTCGTACTCGTCGATCAGTATGACCGTGCGCGCGCCGTGGTAACGCGCGAGCAGGTCGGAAAGCCACGCGAGCGACGTCGACAGCTCTCCACCGCTCGCGGCGCCGTCCGCCAAAGCCTCGAACCTCGCGTGTTCGGAATCTCGCAGAGTGGGGCTTGCCAGAAGGTAATCATGTCGGGCGAACTCGTCTGCCACGACCATCTTTATCACGTCGAGAGCCTCGTCCCACGTCGAGCCCTCGACCTCTCCGAGCGTGAGGAAGATCACAGGATGTGCGGCCATCTCACTCGTGTAGCGCTCGCCGGCTCCCATGATCGCCAGGCCCTCGAACAGGCGCGAGCGGTCGGGAATCGGCACGCGCCCGCCCTCCACCGGCGCTTCGAAATAACACTGCAGCATGCGCAGCGCCAGCGACTTGCCGAACCGGCGCGGCCGGCAGAACAGCGTGGCGCTACCCGGCCGGTCGACGAGCTCGGCGATCAGCCTCGACTTGTCGACGTACACGTAGTTGTCAATCACCGTCTCGAAATCCTCCACACCGATCGCAAGCGCCCCGCGCCCCGCGTTGTCGATGATGCGCCCCGATGATATTCCCATGGCACGGCTCCCGTCCGATCGGTTTCCTCGTTGAGATTCTAGCATGCGACTTCCAAGGCCAAGCAGCAACCCGCCTCGTCTGCTCGTAGCATTTTCAGGCTGACAAACCATCGTCAATGTGATTGTAAGGAACCACATCGAACTCGTCTGTGAGAAGTGCCTTGTCGGAAGAATCGTAGATTGTCAGAATCACCCTGAAGCGCTGCGGACTTGACTCGTCGGGATCGCCGAGTGCATTGAGCCCGCTGAAGTACTTGACATCCACCGAAGCAGTCAGTCCCTCGGGATACGCTTTCTTGCCGAGAAGCGGTTTCCACGTTACGGCATTCGTCGTCGGGTCGACGAACTTATAAGCGATTTCACCGTTCGAGACCTCTTGGTCAAGATGCGAGGGAATCGATGAGTCGTAAGCCGAAAGCATGCCGTAGCTCCCCGTCTCCCCGTAATTCAAGCCCATGAACGTGCTAACCGTGTACGGCCCCCCTGCTCCGGCATTTGCGACCTTTTCCCCAAGTTCGACGTTCTCGGTGTTGGAGAGCTCGTTTTCGATGACCGTCTTCAACGTGGACTGCAGGACTTTGGCCTGCGAGACTTCCATCGACCCAGAGTACTGCCTCGTCGCAAAGGCGAGCCCCGTGCTCGCCGCGGCAATCACGATGCCGGCGATAATCAACGTGACGAGCGCCTCAGTCAGCGTGAAACCACCCTGCGACCGCAGCTTAGCCTGAAGGCGTTTCAGAATACTGGTACTCATAGTAGTAAGCCTTCACCTCGCCATCGTGATCCTTGACCTCGTACAACGTGCATTCGCCTGGGACCTGTTCACCATCGATTTTCACGACAACCCCATCGGAAGTCGAACTCACAGACGTATCCTCATCCTCCAAGACGCTCGCGTTGATTCGCGCTGCGACGATGACCGCATTCGCGAGGAACGCGAACACGAGCGCAATGATGAGCATGCTCACCAACGACTCGACAATCGTTTCACCCGCAGTTTGCCACACCTTGCACCGCATTACGATTGCTTCCCCTTTTTCGTAGAGAGCTTGGCAGTACTCCAGTTGTTCACCGGAACCGTCTCTTGAGTGCCGTTTGGGACTATATCTGGAATTACGTTCGGCTCAGTTTCAGTGTAGATGTACATTTTCTGTCCTGAGTCGAGGAGGCTCAGCTCTGCATCCACGGTGTAGAACCGGTGCAACTCGTCATTGAATGTCTCGCTATATGTACCCACATCGAGGCCGACTTTGACCTGCGATTGTTTCAACACATCAGGCGCATCGTCACCGCTCACGTTAACAGTGAACTCGATTCTGCCTGTACGAGGCGAGTTGCGGATCAGCCGGTCAAGCCCCTCTTTGAGATAATCCCCCAAAGGGCCGACGACGTTTTCCACCGACGTTTCCGTCACCGTTTCGCCATCTTCGGTTGTTTCGACGGTGACGATGTCACACGATGTTCTTTCGAGGCACGTGCAGACGACCTTGCCGGCCGACTGAAGGGCGAGCATACCCTGCTCTCTTTCCTGGTCGATGCGCTCCTGGCTGACCGCGCTCACCGCAGCGCTTAAGATGACCGACACGGTGACAGTCGCCACGAGCAAGAACACGAGCGCAAACGCCATCGTGGCACCACGCTGCGAGCGGGACGCCCGGTTGAATGCGGATGCTATTTTAGAAATCCCACTCATCGTCATAAGTATGGTTATCGACTTCTGGGTCTACGCTCTCGACGGTGATGTTGTAGTTGCTTGCGTTGCTCTTGTTGTCCCTAACGCTACCGATATTACTGACCTCGGTATTCACGCCACGTCCGGTAGTGGTGTAGTTGGTGTTTTGCAAGTTCTCCCACCATCTTTCTTGCCTCATCCACACGCGACCGTATGCTGTATCCGATGCCGCCTCGGCAATCGTCTTCGTTTCGCCATCGCCACCATTGAAGGTGAGCTTGTCTCGGTAGATATTAAATGTTACAACACCAGGCTCAACGCCAGATAGGGATATATCTGTCGCCCAATTGTGTGAAGGGGAGTTCTTATCGGCACCACTCAAGTGGAAGCGCACAACCTTCGTGAGCTTGCTGTAATACACATGCATAACTCCCTCATGGGATGCCTCGTTGATATTAGAGCTGCCAAACGAGAACAGTAGCTCCTCTTTCGATGCGCTACATGTACTTAAATCGAGCTGCACTTTCAAGTACTGACTGTATTGATAAGCGCCGTCTTTCCATGTATGTGCCAACTGAATCAAGTCGGCATAAGGTTGTGAAGTACGATTCCACCACTTGTCGCCATTGGGATTGAAATTATGCTCGGGCGACTGCACCCACCCAGCATATAATATTGCACCATCTGTAAGCGCAGTGTAGTCTTCAATCGAACCATTTGCGTTTATGACCTTCGTCCTCTTGCCATCAACTACAGCAGTGTACCAACCATCAAGCATGTAATGAAGATAGGTCTTGTCCTTCCAATTGCTGTCGCTTGCCTCTTTACCCTTTAACGCAAGCTTACGCTTGTAAGTCGTCCGCACATTATTATTCTCACCAGTCTTGTTTTCCCTGTCCGCAGCAATCTCGCTCTTCAGCGTATTTTCCAGAGTGGAGATGTCATATCCCTTGGACTCGCCCTGTTCCCGAAGATAAACCGTACCTTGCGCAAGCCAATGCGCGTACAAGGTTACGTTGTGATCCAATTTGAACTGACCTGCCTCGTTGGTATAACCCTCCACGCCAGGCTCGACTGATACGGTTGCGTTCGTACCGATGACCTTCTCACCCTTGATGGAATCGGTATACCATCCGAGGAAGGTGAAGCCTGAACGATCAGGCACCGTATAACCTTCGAACTCGGTGGTAATAGTTGTCTCGTTCTGCACCCAGAACGTCTGCGAACTTGGCGACCCCTGGTTTGCATCAAGCGTCACGCTGTAGAGCGTGCCCCATACGGCGTACAGGTTGTACTCGCCGCTGTCGACGAGGTTCTTTACAGTCGCACCGTTCTCGTACGCCACGTCGCCATCGGAACTCGTCGCCCAGCCGACGAAGTAATGCCCTTCGTAGGTGAACGGCTTGTCGGGAAGCGTGAACGGCTGGTCGTAGGTGCACGTCTCGACCCTTACCTCGGTATCGGATTCGCTCTGGTTCCGGTACAGGTTAAGCTTGTACGTGTTCGCAGCCCATTGCGCCTGGAACGTCTCGTCATGCGTCACGGTGCACGTAGCACCCGCATCGTACTCTGCGTCATCAGACAGGCGCTTCCACTTGCTGAACGTGTAACCCGCGCGCGTGTAGTCAGTCGGCAGCGTAATATCCTCGGACTTGTTGAAGGTCTTTTTCCAGGCCGGGGAGCCTTCGCCTTCGTTGCCGTCATACTTGACGAGGTGACGCGGCACATCGACATCGAGGCTGAGGCTGTAAGGGGTGTAGCCGTCACCGACCTTGTCTTCGCTATGGGTGAATTCGACCCGCATCGTGGCATGGCGAACGCCTTCGTCTTCGCCGGAATAGCGGATTGTTGCGGTCTTGTACTGGTACTGAGAGTCGCTGTCGAGGTCGTCATTCCAGGTGATGGTGTAGCCGTGATTACCATCGGCACCGGCGGTATCGTTGTACTCGAACTCTGATGTCTCGGCATCGCTGATGTAAACGCTTCCCACGGTCACGCCATCGAGCGCCTTGCCGTCCAAATCGAGGTCGCC
>JAFUBE010000824.1 GCA_017460365.1 Eggerthellaceae bacterium | reverse complement strand
TCCTGGCCTTCACATTCCGCTGCTTCACCTGCCCGCACTTCATTTTCCAAGGTATCACCTGCCAGGACTTCATCTTCCTCAGTATCGTTTTCTCAAGCATCGATTTCTGGATCTTCTCGAAGCGCTGGCAACGAGGGCATGCAGCAGCGTTCTCAAAACGACGGCGCAACCATGGGGTCGGGACCCTCCGACTTGCTTTCACATGGAAACGCGGGCACGTACAAGATCGTCACGGTGCTGTTCGACGAGGACGGGAACATCGTCGAGCCTGCGGGCGTATGTGCGGAATACGACACCGGGAGCCCCTTCGCGACCTTCTCCATCGTCAAGCCCGCCGTCGACAACACGCGCGTGGATATGTCGCCGTACGGGCAATCGGTGTTCGCTGACGCCATCGATGCGATCAAGGCGGTTGACGAGGCATTCGATTCCGTCTTCAACGAGATTTCCGTCTCGAAGATGAGGATCTTCCTTTCCGACGTTCTCTTCGACAAGGAGTCCTCGGGGACGGGCAAGAAGGTCACCATCCCGTTCGGCAAGAACGACTGCACGGTGTTTCGCAAGGTGATGTCAACGGAAGATATGATTCAGGAATTCGCGCCTGCGCTTCGTACGAGCTCGCAGGTCGAGGCGTTCCGCATCGCCCTCCAGATGTTGGGCGATCTTACTGGCTTCGGGCTGTCGTACTTTGACATCGATGACTCGCGGGGATACCTGAAGACGGCGACCGAGGTGGCCTCGGACTCTTCCGCGCTCATGCGCAACGTGGCCCGGCACGAGCACGCGCTGGAGCAGTCGATAGCCGGCATATGCAGGGCGCTCCTCTGCGTTTCGCGCTGTCTGGGAGAGAGCATCCCGGAGGAGGGCTCCATGCGCGTGGATTTCGACGATTCTATCGTGACCGACACGGCCGCCGAGAAGCGCATCGCCATGTCCGAGGTGGGCGTGACGATGCATCCCTGGGAGTACCGGGCTCGGTTCTTCGGCGAGGACGAGGAGACGGCCAGGGAGCGTGCCAAGGGGCTCGGCAAGGGGGCCTCGGAACGCTCCATGGGCTAACGTGGGCCGTTGTCGCGGTCAGTAAGCGTCCATGCGGGTTTCG
Source organism: Eggerthellaceae bacterium (assembly GCA_017460365.1). Classification (GTDB taxonomy): domain Bacteria; phylum Actinomycetota; class Coriobacteriia; order Coriobacteriales; family Eggerthellaceae; genus UBA9715. The sequence goes on along the minus strand of JAFUBE010000824.1, from coordinate 5,925 downwards.
GTAGCATCGGCGGAGCCTCGGCCGTCTCACGGGCCCGTATGGCGGCTTCTGAGTGGCGGTTCGGCTGTCGGCGGATTTCGGGGCGGCTGCGAGCTCGTCTACGCTGCCGGTGCGTGGCGGTCGCGAGCCTCGCGCCTCTGCTGCGCCACGGGCCGCTCGCCATTGCCACTACCACCTGCGCCTACCCGAGATAACGTAGCATCCCGCGCCCTCGCTCCCGCAGGCTGAAGCACTGCCGCCCCGCGTAAGACTGCGGGCGCGGGGGTGCGGGATGCGGTCCGATCGAGGTAACGTGAGCAGGTGGGGGTGGCAATGGCCCGTGGGCGGCAGAAAACTTCCAAACGTTCCTGCAGCGTTGGTGGTGCAATTAATGTGAGGCATGCAGCTTCGCATCGATGCATTGGCGGCAGGTGTTGTTCGACAGGTTCTAGGTTGGATGCTGGCGTGTCAGCTAGCGCCATTCTCCCGTACAATGAGGTGAGTAAAAACAGATAGAGACAAGGCGGTTATCGGTTTGGATTTGGTAGGCGTTGACGGGCGTACCGACGTCGAGAAGCTTCACGAGCTGTTGGCGTTGGGAGGCGAACGCACCCAGGTCGACTTCAAGGAAACGCTTGACCTGTCGGATAAGCGAGAAGAGCTGTGCTTCGTCAAGGATGCAGTGGCTATGCTGAACTACTACCCTGGCGGCTATATCGTCATCGGTGCAGATAACGAAGGAAACCCGTCTGACAGGAGCGAAGGAACCGACTGGAAGCAATTCGACGGAGCGAGGCTCCGGGATAAGCTGAAACGCTACATAGATGGTCCTTTCGACATTGCATCCGCAACACATGTTGAGAAAGGCCATACATACTGCATCATATGCCTTATGAGTTCGAAGAATGGTCTTCCAATACCGTTCAAGAAGCTGGGACAAGCCGGGAATAACGACGTTGTTTTCCATAAGGGCGAGTTCGTCCGGCGCAACGGCGCTCAAAATGCGGAGATCGAGTATTCGCAATGGGGCGAAATCTTGGAGCAGCACGACAAGCTGATCCGAGAGGACGAATCCAGGCGAGTGAACGACCTCATTGAGCGATTCACGGCGTCGTTCGCGGAGAGGGGCTAGACGCCGCCGCTTGTGATGGGGATGGCCGAGGCGAGCTTGGACGCAGCGCTTCGGGAATGCTTCGAACGTAACGACCGTAAGAAGCTTGTCAGGTTTGCTAGGCAAGCGACAAATGCGCTTTTGACGAACGAGTCAGATTTCATGACCGTTGCCGCTTTGGGGGTTTATGCGGCTTATTACGGTGACGGAGGGCTTTTCGAGGTTGTAGCAGATGGACTCTACGCATACCACGGAACGCTCAATTATGGTACTCACGAAGTCGAGGTTAAGAAGCTGCGGATATTGAACGCCATTTACGAGCTTGGAGCTGCGGCTGTCCGTTTCGGAGAGTACGGGTGGATCAACCCGCTTGTGAATAGGACGTATCAGGCAAGCGAGGGTTACGGCTTCGCTTCATGGGTCCGGGAATGCCAGGTGCTTGCATCGCAGACGCATCAGTTTGGCGAGCATGAGCACGGCATGGCCATATCGACTGCGCTGGCGGAGATCCGCGAGCATCCCATCTTGCGGCCTGACTTGCCTGGCGACTGCGATCCGGAGGGAGATGACGACGCCAAACGTGTTTACGACCATGTGCTCAACTCGCTATGTGGCTTCGATTACCTCTACTGCGTTTGCGTGTACGCGGCTGGCGAAGGGGCAGCCGGCGCTTACCCCGCTTGCATATACTTCAAGCCAGAGCGTGTGAACACGGCGATTGCGGGCGTGTTCGGGAACGGCGGGAAGGGCGTTCACGAGCTGCTACCCGATACGGACGACGAGGACATTGCCGACGGGTTGCGCAAGTTCCTAGGGCTCGTAGCGAGTGAGGCCATGTCGCACAGCCCGTGGGTCTGGTACGATTCGAGCGGATATGTCTCGCAATTCCTCGATGCGCATCCTGCCCGTGATGGTTCTGGTAACTGATTCTATTTCGCTTCCGTGGCTTCAGCGTAGAGCTTGAACAGGTGGGCCACGATTCTTTCCTCGTTTCCGTCGAAGTTGACGCCGTAAGCTGCTTCTACGGCGGCGTCGAGTGCAGCATGCGCGGCTTTCAGGTCGGCGGGCATCTTGTCGGGGTCGTAGAGCGTGGCGAGCGACGCGTCTGGATACAGCTCCCTCGTGTCGAGGATAGCTTGGGCGCATTCCTCTATCTGGCGTCTCTGCTCTTCGGTCGGCTGCGGCCAGACGAAATTGTTATAGACCATGCCGCCTGAATAACGGTAATCGCTCTTCAAGCGCCCACAGACCGTTCGCATCCAAGCGTTGTGGAACTGGCTGTGCAGCACCCCGAAATGATAGAGCGTCGCATCTGGTATCAGGAAAACGAGGTCGGAACAGAACGTATCCGGCTCGATGAAGCCAAGCGGGATGTAGCGGCGACGCTCCGACGACACTTTCGGGACGAGGATGGACGTGGAGCTTGCGATTATCTCGGTCCCGTAATGCTCCGGTGTCGCGGCGGCCTTCTTCGTCTGGGCGCGGTTCGACTTCTCGCGGAAGGCGCGCACGTTCTCGATTCGCTCGCGGCATAACGGCAGGTCGATGAGGTCTTGCGGTGTGGCATTGCCGAGCCAGAGCGTGTAGCGCGGGCGGTTGTTTAGGAACTCGTCGGAGCCGAGCCACCTATGGAAGAACCGGGAGGAACCGGGTTCCCTGGCGACGAACTCGCGCATCTCGTCTTCCTTGAACAGGTAGTTGCCGCCGTCGATGGGTTGCGACCCGATTCCTATCCGCGGGACGTCGCATACCGGCTTGCTGCGGTTCCACACGAACACGTCCGGCGCCGTAGAGAGGTAGGCGTTGATGTTGGCGGGATTCGATACGACGGATTCGGCGTCGGGGTTGTCGTGGTGGAACAGGGTCTTGCGCCCGCCGAGCTTCGAGAAGCCCACGATGATGACGAATACGTGGGCCTGGTCGTTCGCCTCGTTGCGCCACCGGAACGTGTCATAGGCGAAGTCGATGCGGACCCCAAGGTCATAGATCGGCTTCCAGACGTTCGCCACCTGCTCGCCCTGGCATATCGAGTTCGTCGAGACGAACGCGCACCGAATCGGCAAGTCGGATGCGTACTCGGCGGCCTTCACGTACCAGCCGGCGACGTAGTCGATGTTGCCGCTGTTCTTCGCGCCGTGGAAGACCTCTTGCAGCTCGGCTTTCTGCTCCTTGCTCTGCATCCTCGCGCCGTAGAACGGCGGGTTGCCGATGACGTAGCTGCACTCGGAGGCTGGCAGCACGTCGTTCCAGTCGGTTCGCAGGGCGTTGGCGCAGACGATGTTGTCGTTCGACTTGAGCGGTAGCGGGTCGATCCACATGGAGAGGATTTCCCGCGTCTGTTCGAGCATTTGCAGCTCGGCGATCCAGAGGGCGGTCTTGGCGACCTCGACGGCGAAGTCGTTTATCTCGATGCCGTAGAACTGGCCGATCGAAACCTGTATGGGTTCCATCTCTCCCATGACCATCTGCCCGCCGTAGAGGTCTTCGAGCACCCGGTTCTCGAGCTTTCTCAAGCTCAGGTACGTCTCGGTGAGGAAATTCCCTGATCCTGCGGCGCTATCGTGGAACTTGAGCGACGCGATCTTGTCGCGGAACGCGCGCAGCTTGAACTTGCGCTCGTTCTCGGACTTGGCGCCCTCGATGGCGGTGAGCTCGTCCTTGAGCGCGTCGTAGAACAAGGGCCCGGTCAGCTTGTGGATGTTCTCGATGCTCGTGTAGTGCATACCTCCCGATCGGCGCGTCTCGGGGTTCAAGGTGCTCTCAAACACGGCTCCGAAGATGGTTGGGGAAATGTCCTTCCAATCAAACTCGGCAGAGGCTTCCTGCAGCAGAAGGAAACGCGTGCTCTCGTTGAACTGCGGCACGATGATGTCGTCCTTGAACAGGCCGCCGTTGACGTAGGGGAAGGCGCGCAGCTCGGGTTCCAGGTAGGGGTCGTGCTCGTTGGTTGTTCCGCCGGTGCCGTCTGGCGTCCTGAGAACGCCGAAAAGGTCTATGAGCCCTTGGCGCATCCTGTTGAGCGGCAGTGGTTTGAGATACTTGTAGAATGCCTGGTGCTCTTGGAGCAGCCCCGCGTCCTCGGCGTAGAGCAGGAATACGATGCGGGTTATGAGCACGTTGAGGCTGCGCTGCTCGCGCTTGTCGTTCTCGATGTCGAGATAGGACGCGGCGAAGGCGTCGTAGAGCTTGCCTACGACCTCGCCGGCGGCCACCGACAGGGCCTTCTCGCGTTCCATCCGGCTGTTCTCCTTGCGGGTGAAGAACGACAGCCGGTGGAGCTGTTCGGGCAGCTCTTCAAGCAGAAGCGTCTCGTAGCTGTACTCGGCGTCCTCCTTGTCGAGGTCGTGGATGCGTATCTCGTCGAAGTTGCACGTGATGACGTACTTCGGCATGACCGAGCGCGGGGTTATGTTGTCGGCGTACCACTTGGCCTGCTCGAAGGGCGTGACGAAGCGGGGGTTGCCGCGCCTGTCCTTGCCGCGCTGCTCGGGCTCGTCGAGGCTGACGCCGCGTGACTTGTTTTCGATCAGGATACCCATATCCTCGTAGAAGACGTCGATGCGGCGGCCCTTCACCTTGCGCTCGAAGTCGAGCTTCTGGGTCGGATTCGCGATGCCGAGGACGTTTTGGCACAGCTCGATCCAGAAGCTGTTGCTCTCGCGCTGCTCGTTGCCCTCTTCGTTTCGCCAGCGTTCCACGAACTGCTTGGCTGCCTTCTTCTGTTCATTCGGCGCTCCTGCCACAGTCAGAAATAAACTGCTACATTTTCCCACACACCGCTTCGATTGACGCTAATAACGAAGCGGATGAGTTGAGGTTTCATGTTGAGCAGCCCGAGCGGAGTCGCCGATTATGGCACATGCGTAAAGGCTCGGCGGCGACAGAGGCGAGCATTGCGCGAATTGCCGCCAAGTGGCGCGAAAAGAACGACCGGACGTAAGCCCGGTCGTTCAGCCTCTGTCAAACGGCAACGCGGTCGCCCCTGTGGCGTGTGCCGGGCGCCAGCCGCAGTCGCCTTCCGTCACCTGCCGCCGAAGCCCTCGGCCTTCCCGATGGCCCAGTCGATGTGCTCTTTCGCCTCCGGGGTGTCGAACCCGTCGGCGAACCTGTTGCAGCTCGCGTTGATGCTCCTCAGCAGTTCCTCGAGCGTCACCTCTGGGTGCTCGGCCACGTGGTTCTTGAAGGCGTCGTAGAGGCCCGCCCGGGTCGCGGGGCGCGCCGTCTCGGACTCCTCGATCAGCCAGGCGTGCAGGGCGGCGTCGAGGGCGAGGCCCTCCCACTCGACCTTGCGGTCCTGCGGGGGGATGCCGATCTTGTGCTCGCGCTCGGCCTTCTCGGCGGCCTCGATGGCGTCGAAGCGGTCCTCGAGCGGCTCCCAGTACCTCTTGAACAGGCGCACCTGCTCGTCGCGGTCGAGACGGGTGAGCAGGAGGTTGCGGATGAGGTCGGAGGTCTTGAGCGGCATGCCCTTGGCGTTGAGGCTCTCGAACACCAGCTGGGGATGGTCCTCGGGGCCGAGCTCGGCGGCGACGACCGTCAGGCGGGAGAGGCCGTCCGCCAGCGCGCGGGCGTCGAGGTCGGGGTCGGCGAGCTCCTGGGCGAAGTACGAGGCGTTCTCGATGACGAGCTCGGAGGTGTCCTTGACCTCCGGGAAGTCGCCCCCCAGCATGATGGCCGAAAACGTCGCCTCGTCGGGCCGCGAGAGCACGATCTTGGGGCGAGGGCCGTCGTCGGCCTGCACGGCCAGGCACGAGCCGAGCCATTCGGGCACGTCGAGCCCGTCGCGCTCCATGCGGTCGCGGAGCGCCAGGGCGAGCAGGGCGGTCGTCGCCAGG
>JAFUBE010000823.1 GCA_017460365.1 Eggerthellaceae bacterium | reverse complement strand
TGCCTAGAAATTACCCCGCTTTGGGTCTGGCGGTAAGTGGGGCATTCCCGGAAACTACCCCGCTTTGGGTCTGGCGGTAAGTGGGGTACTCGGCGGAGCGGGGCGTCAGGTACGCTTCGGCGTTATTCGAACAGCTCGGCGGCGCGGGCGAGCTTGCCGACGATCTCGATCTGCTGCGGGCAGGCGGCTTCGCATGAGAAGCACTGGATGCAGTCGGATGCCTTGTGGCCGGCGGTCGCGTTGAAGCCGTACCAGTTCTTGCCGTTGGCATCGCCGTAGACCGCTGCGCGGTTGAGCGCTTCCATGGTCTGGGCGATCTTGATGTCCATGGGACATGCCTTCATGCAGTATTGGCAGCCGGTGCACGGGTTGTCGATCATCTCGTCGAGCTTGCGTTGCGCTGCGGCAAGCGTTTCGCGCTCCGCCTCCGCAAGCGGCTCGAGCGCGTGCCAGGTGGCGATGTTTTGCTCCATCTGCTCAAGCGTGCTCATGCCCGACAGCACCGTGATGACGCCCTCGACGTTCATCGCGAAGCGCAGCGCCCATTCGACGAAGGTCCAATCGGGATGCGCTTCTCGCAGGATTTCGGCAACGGGCTCGGGCGGGTTCGCCAGCGTGCCGCCTCGCACGGGCTCCATCACGATGACCGGCAGATTGTGCGTGCGGGCGACTTCCACGCACTTGCGCGACTGCGTGGTCGACGCCTCCCAGTCGGCCCAGTTCACCTGCAGCTGCACGAATTCCATCTCGGGATGCGCTTCGATGATGCCTGCGAGCACGTCAGCGCTGTCGTGGTGCGAAAAGCCGATGTGGCGCACCTTCCCGTCGGCTTTCAGCTGCTTCACGAAATTCCACATGTCCAGGTCGTCGAACACCTTCGTGCGGTCTGCGCCGGTGTTGTGGATCAGGTAGTAATCGAAGTAGCCCGCGCCCGTGTTCGCCAGCGAGACGTCGAAATCGGCGCGCGCGTCATCGTAGCTCTTCGGGCCGATCCACGCGGCGTTCTTCGTCGCCAGCTTGAACGACTCGCGTGGATAGCGCTCGACGAGCGTCTGCCTGATGGCGTTTTCCGACTCGCCGTACGCGCGCGCCGTGTCGAAGTACGTGCCGCCCGCCTCGATGTACGCGTCGACCATCTGCTTGGTCTGCTCGATGTCGATCGTCTCGCCGTCTTCGAGCTTCGGCAGCCTCATCAGCCCGAACCCCAGTTTGGAAACGCCCTCGCTCACGTTTGTCATCGCATTCTCCTCTCTCGATCCTCTCTTATTGTACTTTCGATTTCGCCTTCCGCCAGACCTGGGCGTGACACTTCCCGTCAGACACGTTCTGTCATTTTCGCGGGGGGACTTCCTGTTCCGCGAATCCCACCGCGAAAATGACAGATCGTGTCTGACGGGAAGTGTCACGCGATGGCGATGAGGACGCGTCTCCCTCCCCTAAGCAAGCTCATGGCGCCGAGGGCACGGGGCGGCAACGATGGGCGGCGGCACACGGGGCGCACATGGGCACATGGTATACTCTGCGCAAATCAGGTGGATAGGAGTGAACATGGCACGCGAAATTCAAATTCCGTTTGGGCCAGACAAGACAAACGGTGCAGGCATAGAACCGATCGCATCCGACAGCGCAGCTGCGCCCGATCCGCTTGCCGCGCCGCCCGTCGAAGCGTATGCGGACACAGGCTCGGCAGCTGCCTCTGCACCGGTTGTCCCTGCCATGACTCCGCAGATGATCGAGCCGGCGGAAGAATCGGATAGCGACACCATGAGCGACGAGGAAGCCATCGCGCAGGGCTTGGACCCCATGCAGATGAGCATCGCGGCGCTGCGCGATTCCATCGGCCAAGGGCGCGAACTGAAGGCACGCGAGAAGGAGCTCGACGAGCTCAACGAGGCGATTTCAGCCGACAACGCCGAGCTCGACGATCGCGATTACATCCTGGCGAACTACAACCAGGTCGTCGCTGAGCAAGACGCCATCATCGCCGACCGCACGGCGCAGCGCGACGCGCGCAAAAACGAGCTGGCGCAGTTTTCGGCCCAGCTCGAGGAAACCACCGCAGCGCTCGAACGCATGCGCGAATACCATGCCACCCAGCTGCAGCCGCTTGAAACAGATCTCGGCCATGCGCGTGCGGTGGCCGATCGCGCGAAAAACGATGAGCGCAGCCGCAAGGGCGAGCTGAGCGCTGCCGAAAACGAGCTTCGCCGCGCCAACGACAACGACGCCAACACCATGGCCATCGCCCAGCATCAGCAAACGCAGGCCGCCTACGACGAGGCGCGTCGCGTGAGCGAGCAGGCCAAGAGTCAGCTTGCGAACGTCCAGCGCGCCTACGACGATGCGCGCGCGCAAGCCGACCAAGCCGAAAGTCCGCTCAAAACGCAGATCGAAGACCTGACGAATCGCGTCGAGCGCCTGAAAACGGAGATCAACCAGCTCGGCGAGGAAATCTCGACGGCCAGCAAGCGCCGCCAATACTGCGACACCGTGTACCAATATCCCGAGGAAACAGCGCGCATGCATGCCGAAGTTGCCGAGGCCGAGCGCGTGGCGAGCAAGATGAGCTCCGACAACGAGGTTTTGCGCGGGCAACTCGCCGTGAGCAGGCGGAAGTCGAAGAAGGCGAAAATCGCCATTGCGATCGTCATCGTGCTGGTCATCGTGATCGTCGCCGCGTTCATCATAGTCGGCCAGCGTTAGCCGCATGCCCAACGTCGAACTCGCCGACCTCGACGACCGCAGGGTGCGGCCGTTTTCGGGGATGACCGACGGCCAGCTGAAACGGGGGGAGGGCTTTCGCCGCGACAATCCGCAGGGGCTGTTCATCGGCGAATCGGCTCGCGTTGTCGAACGCGCGCTCGACGCGGGGGTGCGCCCGGTTTCGGTGCTCGTCGACGACCGGGGGCTGGCGCATGACCGCATCACCATAGAACGCAGCCTGTCCGCTGCTCCCGAACCGCCCGTCTTCCGCGCCACGCCTGCGCAGTTTCGCGCTATCACCGGTTACGAGGTGGTGCGCGGCGCCCTCGCGTGCTTCGAGCGTCCAGCGGAGCGCACGGCCGAAGAGGTCACGCGCGATGCGCGCAGGGTCGCGGTGCTCGAGGACATCACCAACTATGCGAACATGGGCGCCATCTTTCGCTCGGCTGCGGCGCTCGGCTTCGACGCCGTGCTCGTGACGCGCTCGTGCCACGATCCGTACTACCGCCGCTGCGCCCGCGTGAGCATGGGCGCCGTCTTCCAGGTGCCGTGGGCGCGCAGTGCCGACGTGCGCGACTTGCGCGAACTCGGCTTCGAAACCGTGGCGCTCGCATTGCGCGACGACACGCTCGACCTGCGCGATTCCCGCCTAGCCGCCGCCGAGCGCCTCGCGGTGGTGCTCGGCACCGAAGGCGATGGTCTGCGCGATTCCACTATTGAGGCGTGCGATTACACGGTGCGCATCCCCATGTCGCACGACGTCGACTCGCTCAACGTCGCTGCCTGCGCCGCAATCGTCTTCTGGGAGCTTTCGGTCGCTCCCCGTCGCGCGTGACGCTTTACGTCAGACCCGAAGCGCCGCGCTCTGTGGGGTTCGGCGCTGGCGCGCCGCGGGCGGCACGAGTGCCGCCCCTACGG
>JAFUBE010000094.1 GCA_017460365.1 Eggerthellaceae bacterium | reverse complement strand
TGCAGGGACTGCAGCGCGCGCTGGTTCAACAGCTCGACCAGGTGCTTGTCGAGCTCGTCGATCGCGGCGCGGTGCTCTTCGATCTGCGCGAGGTTGGTATCTTCAGCCTTCGTTCTTCCTTTCGTTCTCGCATGCTTTAACGAGCTTCGGCCTTAGATGCCACTCGTGTGGTGCCATGATAGCCAAACGAAACTGCGGTGGTTTTAATCACACATCCTTTTCAGGTTAGGCTTGCACTCTGTTATAGGAGGTCGGTCATGGACATTCAATACTTGTTGGCGTTGCAAGGGCTTCGTCAATCGCTGCCGGGCCCTGTCGAGACGTTCTTCGTGTACCTGTCCTATATCGGCGACGGTCCGGCGCTCGTGGCGCTCGTTCTGGTCGTGTATTGGTGCATCGACAAGAGAGCAGGGCAATTCTCGTTCGTCGCGTTCGGGTTCTCGAATTTCGCCAGCCAATTGCTGAAAAACATCGTGTGCGCCTATCGCCCATGGATCCGCGATGCGGCGATCACGCCCGCACAAGCCTCGATCGAGGGCGCAGGCGGATACTCGTTTCCGAGCGGGCATACGACGGGGACGGCATCTTCCCTGGGCAGCTTGGCGTGGTTCTACCGCAAGAAACATATATGGGTGACCATCGTAGCTGTGATATTCATTGTGCTCATGGGGTTCTCACGCAACTTTCTGGGCGTGCATACGCCGCAGGACGTGGTCGTAGGCTTGCTTCTGGCACTTATCATGATTGCGCTCGCGCAGGCGTTCGTGAACTGGATCGAGCGCTATGACGCGCTGATGCCAGGGCACAAGAAGGATATCGCCGTAATGGCGATCGTGCTTGTGGTGTGCGCTGCATCGGTTGCCTTCGTCATGTTCAAACCCTACCCCATGGACTACGTCGACGGGCAATTGCTTGTCGACCCGGTTACCATGCAGAAGGGCAGCTTCGAAGCTGCCGGCATCTGCGCGGGGCTCGTCATCGCCTGGGTGCTTGAGCGCCGTCTCGTCGGCTTTACGACAGACGGGCTTTCCATGGGCGCGCGCGGCATCCGGTTCGTCGTGGGAGTCGCGATCGTAGGCATCACGTATGTGGCGACCGACGTTGCGTTCAAGGCGATCATGCCTTACAACTGGGCCAAGATGTGCGCCCTGTTCTTCGTCGTGCTCATGGCGGTTTTCGTGGTGCCGCTCGTGTTTAACAAGATTGAAAACCGCAACAAGTAATATTGCGGCGTTTCGCGTTTCGAGGGGCGCTGCGACGCAGCCAAGCGAGGGAGGGAGGATCAGCATGGAAAAGGTGATCGTGCTGGATTTCGGGGCCCAATACGGGCAGCTCATTGCGAGGCGCGTGCGCGATTTGCATGTGTATTCCGAGATCATGCCATGCGATACGCCGGCTAACGAGATCGCGGCTGCCAGCCCTTCGGCAATCATCTTGTCAGGTGGACCGGCGAGCGTGTACGCCGACGACGCCCCCGAAGTCGACCCAGCCGTGTTCGAGCTGGGGTTGCCGGTGCTCGGCTTCTGCTACGGCCAGCAGATCATGGCGAAAACGCTCGGTGGAGTCGTCGGCCACACCGAAGCCGGCGAGTACGGCCCCGCAACCGTAAGGCGCGTCTCCCCTTCCCGCCTGCTCGACTCCACACCCGACGAGCAGACCGTGTGGATGAGTCACCGCGATGCGGTCGCGAAAGTGCCTGACGGGTTCACCATAACGTCGAGCACGGAGATCTGCCCGGTCGCATCGATGGAGTGCGCTGAGCGCAACCTGTATGCAACCCAATTCCACCCGGAAGTGCGCCATACGACATATGGCACCCAGATGCTGTCGAATTTCCTATTCGGCATCTGCGGGTTCGAGGCATCGTGGAGCATGGACAACCTCATCGACGAGCTCGTTGCCGACGTGTGCGCGAAGGTCGGCGACGACCGCGTGATTTTAGGCCTTTCGGGCGGCGTCGATTCCAGCGTCGTAGGGGCGCTTTGCTCGAAGGCTGTCGGCAAGCAGCTCACCTGCGTTTTCGTGAACCATGGACTTTTGCGCAAGAACGAGCCTGAAGAAGTCGAAGAGGTCTTCACCAAACAGTTCGATGTCGATTTCGTGCACGTGCACGCCGAAGAACGCTACGCAAGGCTGCTCGCCGGAATAAGCGACCCCGAGCAAAAGCGCAAGATAATCGGCACCCAGTTCTGGGAAGAGTTCTTCACGGTCGCGCAGGATCTCGCACAAGACGGGCGCCCGGTGAAGTACCTCGCCCAAGGCACGATATACCCCGACATCATCGAATCGGGCGCACGCAAGACAGGCGGTCAGGCCTCGACCATCAAGTCGCACCACAACCTCATCCCGTTCCCCGAAGGCGTGTCGTTCGACCTCATCGAGCCGCTCGACCACTTCTTCAAAGACGAGGTGCGTGCACTTGGCACGGCGCTCGGGCTTCCCGACCACATCGTGTGGCGCCAGCCCTTCCCCGGTCCGGGCCTGGCCATCCGTATCATCGGCGATGTCACGCCTGAGAAAGTCGAGGTGCTGAAAAACGCCGACGCGGTCGTGCGCGAAGAGCTTGATGCTTACAACGCGCGCCTCTATGAGCAGACCGGCGAGCGCAATTCCGAACACAGCTGCTGGCAGTATTTCGCCGTACTGCCCGATATCCGCAGCGTGGGCGTCATGGGCGACGAGCGCACCTACCAGCGGCCCGTCATCGTGCGCGCCGTCGAGAGCACCGACGCCATGACCGCCGACTGGGCAAAGCTGCCCTACGGCGTTCTCGGCAAGATCTCGAGCCGCAGCGTTGCTGAGGTTCCCGGCGTGACCCGCGTTGT
>JAFUBE010000822.1 GCA_017460365.1 Eggerthellaceae bacterium | reverse complement strand
ATGCCGCCGCTTCAGGTGAAAGAATTCCCCGCCGACGTATACGAGCGCCTGCGCCAGTGCGCGCGTGAAGAGAACCGCAGCATCTCGCAGCAGACGCTCACCATCATCGAGGATTACCTTGCCATGCGCAACGGAGCTACGGCGGACCCTGCGCAGCAATACGGCGGCACGCCCAGCCTGCCCCCCAGCGAAAGCTATGTTGAAAAACGCCAACGGGCCTTCGCTAGAATCGCAGCGTTAAGTCCACTTCCTGTAAGCAATGCCGCGCCTTGTGCCGCCGACCTTCTGTCGGCTATTCGCGAAGAGGAGGCGCGATGATTGTCTTGGATGCATGCGCCATCGTCGACATGGTTCGGCAAACGCCTGACGGGCTCGCCCTGCAGCAGCTGATGCTGAACGATGAACCGGCCATAAGCTGCGATTTGATACGCGCGGAAACGGCAAGCGCGTTCAGGAAGCTCGCGCGCACCGAAGGGCTTTCCGCCTCGCAAGCGGAACGGTATTGCTCTGAAGCGATAGCCCTGGTCGACGAGTTCTACCCGATGGCGGAACTGCAAACGGAGGCCCTGCGGGAAAGCATCCGGCTCGACCATTCGACATACGATTTGTTCTATTTCATCTTGGCGCGGCGAACGGGCGCAACGTTGTTCACGCTCGACCGAAAGCTCATGGCGCTCTGCGCCGCGCACGGCGTCGATTGCGTAGCGGAAGTCAGCCTGCGCCCCGAGCCTTCCGGGCACGCTACCAGCTGATCAGCTCGTAGCCCGTTTCGGTCACGACCAGCTGCACTTCCCATTGAGCCGTGAGCGAGCGGTCGGCCGTGCGCACCGTCCAGCCATTGGGGTCGCTCATGTCAATTTCCACGCCGCCCGCGTTCACCATCGGCTCGATGGTGAAGCACATGCCCGGCACCAGAATAGGTCCGGTGCCCGCTTTCTCGTTGAAGCCGACCCACGGGTCCTCGTGGAATTCCAGCCCAATGCCATGGCCGCCGAATTCGCGCACCACGGTGAAGCCGGCTTGCGTGGCCACCTGGTTCACGGCGGCGCTCACATCGCCCAAGAAGCCCCACGGCTTCACGGCGGCAAGACCCGCCTGCACCGATTCGCGTGTGACCTCCACCAAGCGCTTCGCCTCGTCGCTGACCTCGCCAATGCAGAACATGCGCGAGCTGTCGCTGAAATAGCCGCCTCGGATCGTGGACATGTCCACGTTCACGATGTCGCCGCTTTTCAGCACGTCATCGGGGCTGGGAATACCGTGGCACACCACCTCGTTGATACTTGTGCACACGCTTGTCGGAAAGCCTTCGTAGTTCAGATCGGCAGGAATGGCATCGTGTTCGATGCAATAGTTGTAGACCCACTGGTCGATTTCCTCGGTCGTGGTGCCCACGCCGATGCGCGCCTCCACCAAATCCAGCGCGCCCACGTTCACTTCGGCGCTGAACTTGATGCCCTCGATGTCAGCAGCGCTTTTCAGCAACGTGCGCGGCAACACCTCGAAGCCCTGACTGGCCAGAGCTTCCATGCGCTCGTCGTTGGCCAGGTGGCACTTCTTGTACTTCTTGCCGCTGCCGCACCAGCACTCGTCGTTGCGGCCCGGCGTTTCCATTCCATCAAAAGACATTGCTTGCTCCCATTCTGCCGTCGGGCCTCGTTGACAATTTGGGGCGCCCCCTCTTGCCAGCGTTGGCTTTCCAATTGTTCAGCGTGATTATTCGTTACCTATGGCTAACATCATACACCTACTGCAGGTGCGCCACGAACGCATCTTTGGGCATGGGCTTGGCGAAGTAGAAACCCTGGAAGTAGTCGATGCCCAAGCGGCGCAGGATTTCCACCTGCTCGGCTGTTTCCACGCCTTCGACGAGCACCGAGCAGCCGACGTTGCGCAGCAAGTTCACGCTGTTTTCCAGAATGACCATGCCCATGTCGCTTTTCTCGGCATCCCAAAGCACACTCTTGTCGATTTTCACGACGTCGAAGTTCAGGCGGATGAACGAGTGCATGTTCGAATACCCCGTGCCGAAATCGTCCATGGCGAATCGGTGGCCCGTATCGTTGAGCTGCGCCATAACGCGCTCGAGGAAGTCGTAATCGCCGGCTGCAACCGATTCGGTAATCTCGAAGCTGACCAGATGCGGATCGACACCGTACGAAGCCACCACCTCGTCGGCATGCGTGGGGAAGTCGGCATGCATGCACTGGATGACCGACAGGTTCACGCTGATGCGCGTCAGGCCCAGCCGCGCGGGCACGCCGCTTGCCATGAACGCGCACACTTCCCGCAACGCAAAATCGCCGATGTTCTCGATGAAGTCGATGCGCTCGGCGACCCCGATGAACTCGTACGGGGAAACGTCGCCCAGCACCGGATCGT
>JAFUBE010000821.1 GCA_017460365.1 Eggerthellaceae bacterium | reverse complement strand
CGACCGGCGAAACCGGCCCGCAGGGACCGGCCGGCAGCAACGGGGCCGACGGCGAAGACGGCCAAGACGCCACGATAACGGGCGCGTCGGCCACGGTCGACTCCGCCACGGGCGCGCCTTCCGTGAGCGTGACCCTCGGCGGCACGGCGTCGGCCCGAACGTTCGCATTCGCCTTCTCCGGATTGAAGGGCGAAACCGGGGCAACGGGCGCGACGGGGCCGCAGGGGCCCACCGGGCCTGCGGGCGCCGACGGCACGACGTTCGCGCCGGCATCGCCTCTATCCCTGTCAAACGGCGTGCTCTCGATCGACCTTTCGGGCTACGCGACGCAGAGCTGGGTCACTCAGCAGATAAACGCGGCGATCGCGGACCTCGACGACTTGAGCGGGGTGAGCTTCTGATGGCCGTTGGAACCATCGAGACGTCCGTGCTCACGGACATCGCGAACGCGATAAGGTACCAGGCTGGCGTGGCCACGCTGTTCACGCCGGGAGAGATGGCTGCCGCCGTCACGGCGCTCGACGGCACGAACGAGGGCAACTACCAGGCGCAGCCCTACATGGCGCTGCAGAGCGGGATTCTCTCCGAGCACGTATTCGAGGACATCGCCGACGCGATACGCGGGCAGAACGGCTCCACCGACACGTACCTGCCGGAGGACATGGCGGCGGCGATCCTCGCGCTTTCGTGGGACGTGGGGCTGAAGCCGCGCGCGGTGCTGACATCGCTCAGCACCTTGGAGTTCAACTACGTCGACGGGCGGCATTGCTACTCCGGCGGCGTTCCCGTCAACGCATGGGAGGTCGACCCGGCTGGCTACTCGTCGGCGTCGGCGCGGCCCTACGACGACATCAAGCTGCAGGTGCAGAAGGTCGTGTTCCACTCGTCGTGGGCGCAGGTGGGCATGACCAACGCGAGCTACCTGCTGAACTCGTTCCAGAGCATGACCGAGGTTACCGGCTTCGAATACATTTCGGGGATCACGTCGGCCGTGCAGATGTTCGGCAGCTGCTCGGCCCTGGAGACGATCTACGCCACGAGCTTCAGCAACACTGGGCTCTCGGCGTCGATGATGTTCAACGGGTGCTACAGGCTCGTCGGCGGGACCGACGGCTACGTTCCCACCACGACCAGCGGGGCGAGCGTGTGCAAGCTCGGGGCCGGCGGCGTCTTGACCGACCCGAACGCCGATGCGAGGACGTGGTTCTACGCCCACTTCTACGAGGACGGCGAGGCGGTGATCACGGCCACGCAGGCGCCGGATTCCTCGCGCACGTTGCGGGCGACCGGGCGCATCTGCGCGATCGGCAAGTACACGGGGCTCGGGTTCACCCCCTGGACCGGCACGGCGGGCGCCACGCACCGGCAGTACCTCACGAGCGTCACCTTCGCGGCCGACATGGCGGCTTACTCGACGCTGCGGTTCGACTACCTGCTGTACAGCTGCACTGCGGTGACGTCCGTTTCAGGCCTCGGCAACCTCTCGGGCGTGACCTCGATGCGCTTCGCGTTCTCGTCTTGCTCCGCGCTGACGTCGCTCGACTTCAGGGGCTTCGACCCGTCTTCGCTGACCGACCTTTACTACACGTTCGGCGGGTCGTCGGCGCTCGCCACCATCTACGCGGACTCGACCTGGGCGCTGCCCTCCAGCGGCGTCTCAGGGAGCTCGTGCTTCTACAACTGCCGCAACCTGGTCGGCGGCAACGGGACCGCATGGTCCAGCTCGGCCACCTCGTACACGTACTTCCGCATCGACACGACGAGTGCGCCTGGTTATTTGACAGCGGCGTAATGATAGTGAGGTTGTAAATTCACTAACAATTTAAGTGAATTGCCTAAGTGAAATTTCCTAGATTTCCTATTGACAAGAGAAAGCGTACATGTAGAATAGTGAACATCAAACGAGAAGGTTCACTATGAGCACGACAATCGCTTTCGAAATCGACGACGAGCTCGCCCGCGAAGCGCAGGCCGTCTACGGGGGCATGGGCCTCACCACAGAGCTCGCGATACGCCTCTTCCTGCAGAGGACCGTCGCCGAGGGGCGGATCCCCTTCGACCCCTTCGCCCCCATCCAGGGCGCGAATCCGATGCCGGCCCCCCTCGATCCCGCAACGGCACCCCGGCAGCCCGAGCCTGCGAAACAGACCCGGCGCAGCACCAGCAAGATCACCTTCGAGATGGTCGAGCGCGTCTGGCGGGCATTCTCGGAGGCCCACGGAACCCCGAGCTTCGACGCCCAGCGGCTGGCGGAAGAGGTCTCCGAGGACACCGGGATGAGCCGGGGCAGCGCGTTCATCTACCTGGTGATCCTCGACAACCTGGTCGCCGGCAAGCCCAACACACGCAACATGAAGATGAAGGACCTCGAGTACTACATGGGCCGCATACAGGAAGAGCTCGGCGAGCCCAGCTTCGGCAACGCGTGCGAATCGCTGCGGCAGTCGGTCGAGTACTGGGACAAGCCTCAGTTCGGAAAGTTCGCCGAGAACGTGCAAGGGTACCTCGAGAGCATCGGGCGCTAAGGAGCCTTCGGCCGGGGCCGAATAGCGCCGCGCAACTTCATTATTTGAACTCGCTGGAGAAAGGAGGGCAAGCAAGCCCTTACGCAACTGCGCCCTGGAACAGCATGACGATGGAGGCGAGCAGCATCTGACGCTGAAACGCCGACGAACGGAAGGATTAGCAACATGGCAAGCTTCACAGGCACAATCGAGGAATTCGACTGCTTCATAATGCCGCGCATAAGGAACCGCGTGCAGACCGCGTCGAGGCCGCTGAAAGCCTGCGCAAACGGACGCTGCGAACACTGCGGGGAGGAGAAGACGCTTGAGGCCGCCCACGTCCATGGAAGAGGGCGCAAAGCGATTGTTCGGGAAGTGCTGGAAAAGCACCGGGCCGGCGACGCGTACGACATAGCGGACCTTCGCGAGTTCGAGGAAGAGGTCATGCGCGCCCACGAGCCCATGGGCGAATGCTTCCTGTTCCTCTGCAGCGACTGCCATCGGGCATACGACTCGGCGGAGCCGCGGGAAAGCATCGCCGGGAGAGCGGTCGCCGCAGGAACTCGGCATGACTCAACGAGCGAGCGGCGCAGGACCATCCGCGCGACCGTTGATGGCCTTGCCGACGAGTTCTACGACTTCCTCGCCGAAGAGGGCTATACGGTCACGACGAAAGGCGGGAACCCGGGCACATGCTACTCATACACGAGGGCTGTGGCGCGCGTCTGCAAATGGGAGGGATGCGGCTGGAACGACTTGCCCGACCTGATAGACGGCCTGATCCGGGAATACTCCGCCGGCGGCCCGAAAGAGGAGCTCGGCAGGCAATCGAAGAGCACGGTCAAGAACGCCCTGATCGCATTCGGCAAGTTCTGCTCCGTGCACGGCTTGAAAAAGGCCGGCCACAACGACAGGTAGGAGGAGCCATGCGCTTTATCGACTACAACGGAAGCGGCGGGCTAGACTCTCAAGATATCGCCACGAGCGTCGCCGTTGAAGAAGCGACGCGTGACGACGAGCTTGCTGAGAAGAGCACACCGCAGCAGCTTTCCAACAATGCCGGCTGTGCGACGATGGCAGCGTTCATGGCCCTTCCCATCCTGGCAATACTCCTGGCCCTTTAGCGGCAGCCACCTCCTTTCCGGCGTTGGCCCGGCGCAGATGCGTCGGGCCTTCGCCGTTGAGTGGTCTGATATATGGTG
>JAFUBE010000820.1 GCA_017460365.1 Eggerthellaceae bacterium | reverse complement strand
CCGAAAGCGGCGGGCGCAAGTGAGAGCTGCGCCGCAATCACGCCCAAGAGCGCGAAGCTCGTCATAAACGGCATGGGGTATTACTACAAGGGCTCGAAATTCAAGACGCTTTCCTACAGCACGTACACGGTGAAGCTGAACAGCAAGACGAAGTATTACAACACGACGACCAAGATCAGCAAGAAGGCGGCGTTCAAGAAGCTGAAGAACATGAACTACATTGCCGCTCACCTGGACGTGAGGAGCGGAGTCGTAAAGAAGCTCACCTTCGGCGTGTAGCGCCGCTGCAATTGGCGTAAACCAATCGAAGGAGCGCCGTTACGTCACCGCCGCCATGGTGGGCGCCTGCTCGCCTAGACTTAATGCAACCCAATCGGGCCGTCGGGAAACCCGGCGGCCCTTCTGCAGGGGAATGCATGTAGCTTTCGAACAGGCCCGACGTACGCCGCCTGCGATCGAAGCGCGTTTCCCCACCCGTGTTGTGGAAGGGGGCGCGAGCCAGTGGCGCAAGACTACATCGCATTGCTCGTTATCGTCGCTTCAGCCGTGCTCTGCCCGCTCGTAGCGCATATCGTTCCGCGCAAGATCGTCCCCGAAACCGTATTGCTGCTGGTTGCTGGCGCCGTCCTCGGCCCGAATTTGCTCGGCATCGTGCAAAAGACCGACATAATCCACTTTTTCTCGCAACTCGGTCTCGCATTCCAGTTTCTACTCGCCGGTTACGAGATCGACCCGGCGCGCCTGCATGGCGCAAAGGGCAGGAAAGGGCTTCTCACCTGGTTCGCCACGTTCTGCCTGGCGCTGCTCGCGGCCTGGCTCGTAATGGACGCGCAGAGCAACCGGCTCGCCTTCCTGGCGGTTGCGATCGCGATGACCTCGACGGCGTTTGGAACGGTGACGAGCATCTTGAAGGATCGGAAGCTCGAAGGGACCGCAATCGCGGATTGCACGCTCACGTATGGCGTATGGGGCCAGCTCGGGCCGGTCGTGGCGATCGCGTTGCTTCTCTCGTCGCGCCAGGCGTGGCAAACCGTTCTGCTTCTCGTGGTGCTCGTGGCCATCAGCTTATCGATTGCGATTGTCGCAAAGCGCGTCCGTAAGGGTAAAACGCCGCTGAAGCGCGCAATCAAGGCGAAGGGGCGCGCGTCGACGCAGATGTTCGTGCGCATGGTGATTCTGCTTCTGGTCGCGCTGGTCGCGTTCTCGGCGAGCTTTGGATTGAATATCATGCTCGGCGCATTTGCGGCTGGGTTCATCATGCGCTATATCCTGCCGAAAGGCCATAAACGAACCGAGACGAAGCTGCACGGCATCGGGCATGGGTTCTTCATCCCGATCTTTTTCGTCGAATCGGGAACGCGGATCGACTTAGCGGCTATCGGGTTGAACCCGGTTATGCTTGCCGCGTGCGTGGCAGCGCTTATCGTGGTGCGGGCTGTTCCCGTGTTCATCGCGCAATCGATGGGGCGCCGCCGCCGGCTCGCCCGTCTGCGCGACCGTGCGGCGGTGTCAGCCTATTGCGCGACCGCGCTATCGATCATCGTGGCCGTGACGGCCATAGCGGTGGACGCGGGCGCGCTCGGGCAGGACACGGCGTCGGTGATGGTTGCCGCAGCCGCCGTTTCGGTTCTCGTCATGCCGCTGGCCGCACAACTGCTTCACGGCACCTCGTGCGGGGAGAAGAGCCAACGCGCTTTACCGCTGCAGGGTTCGTCGAATCCAAACGGCGCCCACGTTACGGGTAGGCGCCGTAGGGCAAGCTCTTGAGCTTGCCGCCGCCGCGAAGCGGCGGATTCCAAAGCAGCGGCGGAGCCGCGTCACATCCTTAATACACCATGCTCATCGCTTCGCGGACCTCGCCGAGCGTGGCGTCGGCTATCTCGTTCATGCGGCGGTTGCCTTCGCGCAGGACGTCCTTCACGTAGTCAAGGTCGGCTTCGAACTGGGCGCGGCGCTCGCGGTGCGGCGCCAGGTAGCCGTTCACGCTCTCGGTGACGATGCGCTTGAGCATGCCTGCGCCCCCGTCGCCGATTTCGGCGGCGATGTCGATTTCGTCGCGGCCCGAGCAGAGCGCGGCCGTGGTCAGCAGCGCCGACACCTCGGGGCGGTTTTCAGGGTCGAAGGTGATGTTGCGGTCGCTGTCGCTCTTCGACTTCTTGATGAGCTTCGCCGTTTCTTCGGCCGTCGCGCCGAGCATGATCGAGTTGCCGTAGCTCTTCGACATCTTGCGTCCGTCGAGCCCCGGAATCTCGATGGCGTCGGACAGGATGCCGTCGGGCTCGGGGAACACGCGGCCATAGCGGTCGTTGAAACGCCGCGCGATCTGGCGCGTCTGCTCGATATGCGGCAGCTGGTCTTTGCCGACCGGCACGATGTTGCCCTTGCAGAACAGAATGTCGCACGCCTGGTGCACGGGGTAGGTGAGCAAAAGGCCGGTAAGCGCGTGCCCCGATGCTTCCTGTTCAGCTTTCACCGTGGGGTTGCGCTGCAGCTCGGCTTCGCTCACGAGCGACAAGAACGGCAGCATGAGTTGGTTGAGCGCCGGTATGGCTGAATGCGTGAAAATGGGTGTCTTTTCGGGGTCGATGCCGGCCGCGAGATAGTCCATCACCATGTTGTACACGTTGTCTTGGATGTGCTCGGTGGTGTCGCGGTCGGTGATCACCTGGGAGTCGGCGATGAGCACGTAGCACTGGATGCCGAGGTTCTGATACTCCACACGATGCTGGCTGCTCCCGAAGTAATGCCCCAGGTGAAGGCGCCCGGTCGGGCGGTCGCCCGTCAGCATCGTGTATTTCTCGGGATGCTCGGGCAAATCCGCGCGGATTGCGTCAGAGCGTTTCTTGCTTGCTAAAAACGTATCGGAATACTCAGCCATGTTAATCCCCTCGTAAACGGAAAATGCGTAGCGTCCAGTATAACGGTTGCACGGTTACAGTTCACACCCCCGTTAACCGACGCTCACCTTCAGAAGTGCACGCGCGCCCACGCCGCCTGGCGCCTTCGGCGGGATGGTTTCCGTCGCGCGCGTTTTAGAAGGCGCGCTCCGCGCGCTCACTCGTCCCAGACGAGCCTCGGCTTCTTCTTGGCGTACGCGGCCTTGAGGTAGGG
>JAFUBE010000093.1 GCA_017460365.1 Eggerthellaceae bacterium | reverse complement strand
GTCAGATACGGCTGGCTTGAAGCACATGCCCACCGCCTTTTGCCGCCTTAATCATAGCGGATGCCGCGTGTTCCCGGATGAACACGCGGGCATTGCATCGATGTTGGTCGCTCGCGAAAGCCGGCAGGGCGAAACCCGCCGCTTGCATGTATAATCGGCAGGCAAACGAAGATCCGTTACAGTTTGGAGGCCGCCGTATGTCTCGTTATGGCAAGAAGCAAATCGGAGTGGTTTGGGCGCTCGCCTGCGCGCTCGTTCTCGCCCTCGGCTTGGCGGGGTGCGCTCAGGGGCAAGGGGGCTCGTCGAGCACGAAATCGCAGGCCAGCACTGCTTCATCGGCAAGCGTCGAGGCGCCTTCGCCCAATGCCGAGATCGCCGACGTGACAACCGTCGCCTACCTGGGGCCCGAAGGAACTTATACCGAGGAGGCCGCCAAGCTCTTCTTCGGGGACAACGATGAGATGATGCCGCAGGCCACCGTCGCCGATGCGCTGGCGCTCGTCGCCGAGGGGAAGGCCACTTACGCCGTCGTTCCGCAGGAAAACCCGCTTGGCGGCCCCGTGACAGACGACAGCGACGCCGGCCTGGCCGCTGACGGCGTGAGCGTGGTCGGCGAGGTCGTGCTGCCCATCCGGCAGACGCTCATGGGCCTTGCGGGAACCGACCTTTCGAAGGTGACGCGCGTCTTGTCCCACAAGCAGGGCCTAGCCCAGAGCGCGGCATGGCTCGACGAGAACCTGCCGAACGCCGAGCGCGTGGAAGCCGCGAGCACCGCGGCGGCCGCTCGGGAAGTGGCCGAGGGAGGCGACAGCACCGTAGTCGCCATCGCGGCGCCGGGTGCCGCCAATCTGTACAAGCTCGAAGTGCTGAAGGAGAACGTCTCGCAAACCGAGGCGAACAAGACGCGCTTCTACGTCGTGTCGAGGAGGGCGAACGAGCTTCCCGGCTACGAGTGCGCCGTGTTCGCCGCACGCATTGCGGCTGACAAGCTGCCGGGGGTCTTGGATGCGGCTTGCTCGGAAGGCACGAAGCTGGTGTGCGTGCACGACAGGCCCGAGAAGTCTGCGCTGGGCACGTACCGCTACGTCATCGAGCTCGAGCGCGAGAACGGTTTCTCGGACGAGGAAATCTCTCGCCTCAAGGACATCGGCGCGCTCGAAGACCTGGGCCGCTATAGCCGGATAGAGGGATAGCTCCTTCCCGTATGCCCGCGGGATGGCACGCCACATCGGGGTTTTCGACGGCCATCAAACCCGTCGAGCAGATAGGCATGGCCAAACTTCCCTCGATAATCCATTCGTCTAGAATAGGATACTGAGGTTTGCTGAAAGCGGCGAATTCGCAAGGGAGCTCAATGGATGCGGCCAAAACATGCAATCTCGCGTCGAAGGACAGCTATAGCGCCATGCTCTCCGATTGCCGCGCCGCGATGGAGAAATTGCGCGCATCAGAAGACGCTATCCAGGAATACCTGGACCGCGTGGCCGGCGTTTTGAACGGCCTCGTGAATCATCTCGGCGACGGCGTTGAAGTGCGCTATGCCGTTTCCACGCGCTTCAAGAAGGCTCTTCTCAAGATCGAGGTGCAGGGCGATAAGTACAGTCCTGCTGATGGCGATGTCGTGGACATGGACAGCATCGAAGACGCCGAGTTGCAACCGCTGCTACGCCAACACAAAGGGGCCGTCATCTACGGCTACCACGCGGGGCAAAACGTCATACGGGTCGCCTCCCCGCGCATCAGGAACAAGACCATGCTCGGCTCCGCCATGCTCTGGGGCGCCGTCTTGGGGTTGGCGCTCGGCTTCCTCTGCACGCTCTTGCCCGACGACGTTCGCAACATCATCGTCAACGACGTCGTGGTCCCGGTGAACACCGTTGTCCTCAACCTCATCCTGTGCGTCATGGGGCCGGTCATCCTCATCTCCATGATAACGGCCGTCTCCGCCCTCAATAGCGTAAACGATCTCACGAGCATGGGCCTCAAGCTCATCGGTCGCTTCGCGAAATGCATCCTTTCCGTCATGTTCGTGGGAATAATGGTGTCCTTGCTCTTCTACGACGTCTTTGGCGACGGTGGCGTGGACATGAAGGCGAGGGACCTCGTGAACCTTCTGCTGGACATCTTTCCCAAGGACCCCATCTCGCCGATCAAGGACGGCAACACCCCGCAGCTCGTG
>JAFUBE010000819.1 GCA_017460365.1 Eggerthellaceae bacterium | reverse complement strand
CTCGTCTTCGCGTTCGAGCACGCCGCGCATCGTGGTCATCAGCGATTCGAGCAGCTCCGGCGAACGCGTGACCTCGCCCACGTCGTACGTATCCGCGACCGCGAGCACCTGTTCGGCCAGCTCGTCGGCCTCGCTGGCGATTGTGGCGACCGAATCGGCGACCTCATCGAGGCTCACCTCGCCGACCACCTGGCCCGCGCGCCCCTCGCGCACGTTCATCACGAGCATCTGCAGGCGGTTCTCCACGTTCGCGAAGCTCACGTCGGGGTCGTAGTCGAGCGAAAGGATTTGCGCAGCCGGGTACAGCTCGCGCAGGCGCTTCACGATGCCGCGCCCCACGATGTGGTTGGGCAGGCACCCGAACGGCTGCAGGATGACGAACGCCTCGCAGCCGCG
Source organism: Eggerthellaceae bacterium (assembly GCA_017460365.1). Classification (GTDB taxonomy): domain Bacteria; phylum Actinomycetota; class Coriobacteriia; order Coriobacteriales; family Eggerthellaceae; genus UBA9715. Next base: position 3,145 of record JAFUBE010000819.1, on the reverse strand, counting down.
GTTTGCGTGGTGGATGATCTCGCCGGGAATGAGCACGCCCTCGCCGGCGTCGAACGTGTGGTGGATGATCGCGTCGGACGCCTCGACCAGCTCGGGCATGCGCATCGGCGGCTCGTAGAGCGGGTGCCTCGAAGCGATGCGGTCGCACACGTCGTGCGCGTGCTCGAACAGCGCGTTCGCGGTCGCGTACCAGGTGGCCTCCGCGAACGGCTTCTTCACGCCGAACTCGCGGATCTGCGCGCCTTTGTAGAAATACGTCTTGCGGATGACGTCGGTCATGCGCGCCTCGACGACCTCGAGCCCGTTCGCCTCCAGGTACGCCTCGATCTCGTGGTTGGCGCCCGGGTGGAAGTTCAGCAGGTATTCGCCCACGATCAGCACGCGCGGACGCGGGTTGGAGCGGTCGTAGTCGACGGCGCGCATGTACTCGATCGCGCGCGCGAAGCCACGCTGGGCGCCGGATGACCCGTGGCGCTCGAAACCTTCCATGACCTCGTCGATGGCCAGCTCGAAGGCCGCGTCGGCCGAACCCGGCACCAGCTCGTACGGGCGAATCTTGCGCAGCAGCGCCTCGAGCGCGTCGATCATCGGCAAGCCCATGGCCACGCGCGCCGCCGACGCCACCGTCATCTTGAAGCCGGGGTGCAGGTCGTGGTAGTCGACGTCGTCGTTCGTGATGATGGGAACGTGCGCGTAGCCGGCGTCGTCGAGCGCCTTGCGCAGCAGCGCGCCGTAGTGCGTCAGCCGGCAGTCCCCGATGTACTTGGCCGTGCCGATGGCGACCTCGGCGTCGTCGTACTTGCCGCTTTCAAGCTCGGCCAGGCATTCGCCGATGGTCATCTGCGCGGGGAAGCAAATGTCGTTGTGAACGTAGCGTTTCCCCAGCTCGATTGCACGTTCTCGGCCGATGGGCACCGCGACGGCGCGAACGCCCTGCTTCGTGAAGACGGCGGCCATCAACCGGGCGAACGCATGCGAGGTGTTCGGCACCAAGATGACGCGCTCGCGCCGGTCGCGTTTCTCGAACTTCGTGGGGTAGGGGTCGCGCAGCGGCGCGAGCGGCGCCGTCGCGTGCTCGGAGCGCTTGATGTTGATCGTTTCCACGAACGATCGGATGCGGATGCGCAAGGGCCCGGGCACATCGGACTCGTCGACCTTAAGCACGAGCGGTGATTTGTCGCAGATCTCGTGGGTCAGGCGCACGATCTCGTCGGAGAGGTACGCATCGTGCCCGCAGCCGAAGCTGACGATCTGCGCGTATTCCAGGTTCGGGTCGCGTGCGGCGATGATCGCGCTCGACAGCATGCGCGCGTGGTAGTTGTTCACGATGTCGAGCCGGCTCTTCGACAGGTCGACCTCTTCGGTGCCCGGTACCGCGTCGGCCGGGATCACGGGGATGCCGAGCTGGCAGAACATGTCGGGAAGGTCGTGGTTCTCGAGCGGGTCGTTGTGGTACGGCCGCGATGCGAGCACCACGGCATAGGTGCCGTCGCGGCGCACGCGCTCGATCGCCTCGCGGCCAGCGGCGACGAGCTCGCGGCGGAAGGTCGCCTGCGCCGTGTCCGCCGCTTCGATCGCCCGGCGGGTGAGCTCGGGCGCTATGCCGTGCACCTCGTGCATCCAGTCGGCGAGCTGCCGGTCGCGGTCGGCGTTCGTGTACCAATGGAATAGCGGTGCGTCGAGCCGCGCGTTGCCGTAGCGCTCGGGGTTGTCGGAGTTGCGCATCACGATGGCGTAGCCCTTCACAACGGCGCACATCGATTCGCTCGTGGCCTCGGTGTTCTCGGACGGCACGGTGGTGATGGACGGCATGAAGATGCGGTCTACGCGCGAGCGCACGAGGTCGCGGATGTGGCCGTGCGCAAGTTTCGCAGGGAAGCAGATGGTGTCGGACGCGACCGCGGGCAGGCCCGATTCGAACATCGAGCGCGAAGACGGGTGCGACAGCTTCACGTTGAAGCCGAGCGCGCGCCAGAAAGTCGTCCAGAACGGCATGGTGTCCCAGAACGCCAGCACGCGCGGCAACCCGATGGTGATGTTGCGGGGTTCGGCCAGCTCGGGCGCGGGGTAGTCGTTCATCAGCAGGCGTTCGCGCACCTCGTAGAGGTTGGGGCTTTGGCGCTTGCGTTCGCGCACAGCGGCCATCTTCTCGCGCACGCCCGCATCGCGCGGGTCGCCGACGATCTCGCCGCGCTCGCAGCGGTTCCCGGTGACGAACGTCGAGCCGTCCGCGAACGTGACGACCGCCCGCGCGCAGTTGTTCGTGCAGAACGGGCAGGTGAGGTTCGCGGTTTGGGTGTAGGTGAGCTCGCGCGCCTCGGAAAGCCCGATGAAGCTCGACCGCAGCCGGCCGCATGGGCTGGCCGCGCTGTCAGGCCGCGTCATCGTGCGGCGGGCGAACAGCGCCGCGCCGATCGCGCCCATGAGCCCGGGGCGGGGCGCGCGCGTGACCTCGCGGCCGACGTAGCTCTCGCATGCGGAGAGCACCGCGTCGTTGGCGAATGTGCCGCCCTGCACGACGATGCGCTCGCCCAAGCTGTCGAGGTTCGACACGCGGATGACCTTGGTGAACACGTTCTCGATAATCGAGCGGCACAGGCCCGCCATGATGTCTTCGGGCGACTTGCCGTTCTTCTGCTCGGTTACGACGCTCGAGATCATGAACACGGTGCAGCGGCTGCCGAGTTCCGCGGGGCTTTTCGACGAGAACGCGGCTTCGGCGATGTCGGCCGTCTCGAAGCCGAGCGTGTGCGCGAAGCTCTCGAGGAAGCTGCCGCAGCCCGAGCTGCACGCTTCGTTCACGAGGATGTCGGTCACGATGCCGTCGTCGATCCAGATAGCCTTCATGTCTTGGCCGCCGATGTCGAGGATGAAGGTGGCGTCGTCGACGTAAGCTGCGGCGGCGAGCGCGTGGGCGACGGTTTCCACGACATGGCAGTCGGCGTGGAACGCGCGGGCGAACAGCAGCTCGCCGTAGCCAGTTGTGGCGACGCCTTGGATGTCGAGGTTCACGCCGGCGGCGCGCCAGCGCGCATCGAGCACGCCGAGCGCCGCTTTCGCGATGTCGAGCGGCTCGCCTTCGTTGCTCGCGTAGAACGAGTCGATAAGCGCACCGTCGTCGTCGAGCAACGCGAACTTCGTGGTG
>JAFUBE010000818.1 GCA_017460365.1 Eggerthellaceae bacterium | reverse complement strand
GACGGAGCCGGAAAAGCCCGTCGACGGGATTCTAGCACGGCTTTGGCGTTGACCGAGCGCCGTGCCGCGCATCCCCACGGCGGCACGCCCGCCCATGGCGGCGCTGGTTAGCGAGCGCGACCGCGAGGTCTTGCGCGGGATGATGCCAGAGCTGCTTTCCGTCCTGTACGGCGTGTCCGACCTCGGCAGGTCGTTCCGCTGCCCGTCCCCCGACCACGACGACAGCGACCCGTCGGCGCACTACTACGCGCGCGACTGCTCCGTCCACTGCTTCGGGTGCGGGCGCACGTGGGACGCCTTCGACCTGGTGGGCATGCACGACGGCATCGATGGGTTCCACGAGAAGGCCGAAGCCGTCGCAGCATATGCCGGCTACCGGCTGGAAGGTTCGGGCGGCGATTCCGCGCCGAGACGCAAGCCGAAACCGCGTCCCCTTTTCGAGTTTCCCAAGGCAGCGGGGGCGGAAGACATCTCCGATGCCTGCGTTGAGGCGTTCGGCGCGCTCTACGAGCCCGAAAACGAGGTCGGCAGGCGCTTCCTGCGATGGCGCGGCCTCGACGACGCTGACGCGGCCCGCTTCGGGCTGGGCTTCGCTCGCGACCCGAAGGCCATCATGCCGCAGTTCAGGGTTTACGAGCCGGAGGCGCTCGGCTACATCGTCATTCCCTTCTGGAATCGGGGCTTCACCGAGGCCCGCTACTGCATGGCGAGAACGATAAGCCGCGGCGCTTTGCGCAACAAGGAATGGCGCCCCAAGGGCGTTGCGAGCCCTCTGTACAACGAGTGGATGCTGTCGGACGCTCTCCCCGTCGTCTATGTGACCGAAGGTCTGATCGACGCGATGGCGCTCGCGAAGGTGACGGGCAAGCACGTTATGGCCCTGGGCGGAATCGGAAACGCCAAGCGGTTCGCGCAGGTGCTCTACCACACGACCGCGCGGTTGCGCCCGAGCAAGGTCATGGTCTGCATGGACGAGGATGCCGAGGGCCGCAAGGCCGCCGCGAAGATGGCGAGCGACCTGAAGGAGATCGGCGTGCGCCACGTGGTCTTGCCGCCGTACCCGGGCGGCGCGAAGGACGCAGACGAGTGGCTCTGCTCCATGCGCGGCGATGCATGGGATTACGAGGAGATTCGTCAGTTCGGGGGCGATACGTGCCCCCTGTACGTTACGAGGTGGCGCGATGGGCGTTAAAGAGGAATACCTGCGCGAGGTCGAGGCGCTTGAGGCTGCGACCGACGCCGCAGGCGTTGACGAAAGCGCGCTTCCCCCGTTCGAGGGGGCGATCGTCGTGGAGGACGAGCTTCCCGAGATGCCCGCGCCGATTATCGGCGGCATCCTGCTGGAAACGCACAAGATGCTGCTCACCGGACCCTCCAAGTCGCATAAGACGTGGGGGCTCATCAACCTGGCGATATCCGTTGCGACGGGCGGCTACTGGCTGGGGTTCCCCTGCACCAAGCGCAAGGTGCTCTACGTCGACTTCGAGACCGACAAGCGCACCCTGCAGAAGCGCATAGCGACGGTCGCCAACGCCAAGGGCGCTGACGTTGACCAAACGCGCGCGAACCTGGTGGTGTGGCCCCTGCGCGGGACGCCCTGCGGCCTTGAGGAGATCGTCGGGGAGCTCTTCCGCCGGTGCGCCAAAGGCGAGTACGGCTTGGTGATCATCGACCCCGCTTACATGGTGCAGGACGGTGACGAGAACAACGCTCGCGACATTCGCGAGTTCTTTGCCAAGCTCGACCGGCTCTGCGTCGGGCTGGAATGCGCGGTAGTCATCAGCCACCACCACTCCAAGGGGGCGCAGGGCCTGAAGAGCGCTATCGACCGCGGCAGCGGCTCGGGCGTGTTCGGTCGCGCGCCGGACGCCGTGCTGGATATGACCGAGCTCGTACTCGAGGCGGGCACGATGGAGATGGCGCGCAAGGTGAACAGCATCGGCGAGTGCCGTCACCCCTCCGCATGGCGGATGTCGTTCACACTGCGCGAGTTCGAACCGAGGGACGCGCTGGATCTGTGGTTCTGCTTCCCTCTGCACCAGATAGACGACACGGGTCTGCTCGCCGACTGCAAGCCAAACTACGGAGGCCAGTCGGAGGCGAGGAAGAAGCAGCTCAAGGCCGAGAACCAGGGCAAGGTGTCACAGCTAGACAGCGCTTGCGAGAGGCTGATCGGCGACGGCGGATTTGTGTATCGCGACGCGGTGGAGCGAGAGCTCGAATGGAGCATAACCACCGTGAACCGCTGGCTGGATCGCAGCAAGAGGTTCATGCGCCAGCCGACCAGCGGCGGCGGCAAGACCAAGATTGTGCGGAGGTCGGCGGACGGCGGAGCGCAAGCGAAGGGAGCATGCCAGGATGCGCTACCCCTCAACCCCTAAACGAAGGGGTTTAGACCACCCCTACACGCCCAATATAAACATAAACGTTGGGGTGGTTGGCCATGCAGGGCGGGGTCGAAGCTTCCCGCCCCTGCACGGCCACCCAAACCACGGGAGGCGTAGGGGCATTCGATTGCATGGGATCCGAAGGAGGTGCTCGAATTGAAGGAATGGACGACTAAGCAAGACGCGATCGTACGCGAACTCGGGCACCTGGGGGCGGAGGCCGTCGCGGCCGCCATCTTTCGGGAATGCGGCGTCGAACGCTCCGTGCGGGCCGTCGAGGTCAGGGCGAGCAGGATCCACGCCAGCCTGAAGGTGCAGCAGGTGTGCCCCGAGTGCGGCGTCGTGGGCCTGCGGCTGAACCGCCAGAGCGGCATGTGCCCGAAATGCACCGAGCTCATGCACCTGAACGAGGAGATCGCCTTCAACGAGATCCTGCAGGCCGAGCGCGAGGAGGCCGCCGACGAGGGCGCCATCGCCGGCATAAGGCGCGAGCGCGACAAGATGCGCCAGCGAAACAGCCGGCTCGCCCGCAAGTACGGCCTGAAGACCAGGCGAGAACGCTCCCAGGGCGAGGGCGATCCTTCCCCTTGCTAGCGAGGTTGTGACGCGCGGGCATGATGCAGCATCGAGGAGGTGGCACACATGCCCGCGAAACTGAAGCTTACATACGACGTCGTGGCGCAGATCGTCGAGCTCAAGCGCGACGGACTGTGCGACGCGGACATCATCGCCGCGATCGGCGTGCACCAGGCGACGTTCTACCGCTGGCTCAAGGAGGGCGAGAACGCCAAGACCGGTGTGAAGCGCGCGTTATACGAAGAACTAAAAAAGGCCGAGGCGCAGTACAAGAGATGCCTGCTCACGACCATAAAATCGGCAGCGAAGTCCCGCGCCCAGTACTGGACGGCGGCGGCATGGCTGCTCGAGCGCAAGTACCCCATGGAGTACGGAAAGATGGAGCGCAAGGCAGACGAGGGCGGCGACGCCGCAGTGCAGCTGGTCCTGGACCTGAAGGTCGAGCCCATGGCCGACGACGAGGAGGGCGACGGCGATGACTAACGTCTCCGACTTCATCATCCCGAAGTTCCATCCCGTGCTCGGCGACGTGATGGCG
>JAFUBE010000092.1 GCA_017460365.1 Eggerthellaceae bacterium | reverse complement strand
GTCTGGTGCCTGGCACCAGACGGCACATCGGCGACGACCACCGACAGGTCGATCGAGCTGCGCTCGGCGGCGATGACGTCGAGGGCGGCCGCGCGCACGGCGCCGGATTCGCCGTTCACCACGACCTGGGCGCTTACGGCCTGGTCGGGGTCGGTCTCGATGATCACGTGGTCGCCCGCCGCATAGCGCAAGTAGGCCGCCGCCTCGTCTCCGGTACCGTGCTCGAACGCGATGGCCAGCGAGCGCGATTCCTCGATCGCGTCGGCGCCGATCTGGTAGGCCGACTGCGCCGTGCCGCCGTACGTGGCATCGGCTTCGGCCGCCAGGAATTCCTCGCGCGCGGCGATCTCGGCGGCAGTGGGCGCCGGATGCGTTTCCTCCCATGCCTCCTGTGCGTCGGCCAACGCGTTTTCGAACTCGTCCTGCGCACCCCGCGCCCGCCACGGCTCCTTCACCGCAACGTTCGGCGCAATCGCGAGCCCCTCGGGAATCGCAATCGTCGCATCGTTCATGCGCAGGTGGTTCCACGTCGACGCCGGCATGGCGCTCGCGTGGTCGAACTGAATCGCCTCGGTCTTGGAAGTAGCCATTACCCGATCGCCCCTTCCATTTCCAGTTTAATCAGATTGTTCATCTCGACGGCATATTCGAGCGGCAGCTCCTTGCTGATCGGGTCGGCGAAGCCGTTCACGATCATGGTGCGTGCCTCTTCTTCGGATATTCCGCGGCTCATCAGGTAGAAGATCTTGTCGTCGCCGATGCGGCCGATCGTGGCCTCGTGCCCGATGTCGACGTTCTTGCAGCGGATGTCCATCGCGGGGATGGTGTCGGAGCGGCTGCGGTCATCGAGCATGAGCGACTGGCACGACACCGTGCAGCGCGACCCCTCGGCGGCAGGTGTGGCCACCACCGAGCTGCGGAACGTCTGGATGCCGCCGTCCTTCGAGATGCCCTTCGTCTCGATGCTTGCCGCCGTATCGGGGGCGCCGAGCACCACCTTGCAGCCGGTGTCGAGGTTCTGCCCGCGCCCGGCGAACGTGATGCCGGTGAAGCTCGCGCGCGCCGCCCGGCCCGCGAGGATCGACATCGGATACAGGTAACCCACGTGGCTGCCGAACGAGCCCGAGATCCATTCGATCTCGCCTTCCTCGTCGCAGCGAGCGCGCTTGGTGTTCAGGTTGTACATGTTCTTCGACCAGTTCTCGATGGTCGAGTAACGCAGATGCGCTCGCTTGCCGACGAACAGCTCGACGGCGCCCGCATGCAGGTTGGCCACGTTGTACTTCGGTGCCGAGCACCCCTCGATGAAGTGCAGGTCGGCATCGTCTTCCACGATGATGAGCGTGTGCTCGAACTGGCCGGCGCCCTTCGCGTTCAGGCGGAAGTAGCTCTGCAGCGGGTAGTCGAGCTTCACGCCGCGCGGCACGTACACGAACGATCCGCCCGACCACACGGCGCCGTGAAGGGCGGCGAACTTGTGGTCGGTCGGCGGAATGAGTGTCATGAATTTCTCGCGAATGAGCTCGGCGTACTCGCCGTGCAGCGCCTCCTCGATCCCCGAGTACACGATGCCCATCTTCGCGGCGCTGTCCTGCATGCTGTGGTACACGAGCTCCGAATCGTACTGCGCGCCCACACCCGCCAGGTAGCTACGCTCGGCCTGCGGAATGCCCAGGCGGTCGAACGTGTCCTTGATGTTATCGGGCACGCTTTCCCAATCGGATTGCTGGTCGGTGTTGGGCTTCACGTAGGTGACGATGTTGTCCATGTCGAGCCCGTCGATCGAGGGGCCCCAATCGGACATGTCCATGCTGTTGAAGATCTCGAGCGACTTCAACCGATGCTCGAGCATCCATTCCGGTTCGTCCTTGCGCTCGGATATCTCGCGCACGATGTCGGGCGTGAGCCCGGCGCTGAGTTTTTCCGCGTCGGCATCGTCATAGCGGAAGTCGTACATGCTGCGATCGACGTCGTCGACCTGCGTGCGGCGCTTGCCCGACTCGGTGATTATGGTCTTGTTCTCGGCCATGGCTGCCGCCTAGTCGTTCGCCGCGATGGCGGATTCGTAGCGCTCGAAGCCCTGGGAATCGATTTCGTCGATCAGGCTTGACGAGCCGTCGGCCACGAGATGGCCCTGCACCATGACGTGCACCTTGTCGACGTGCAGATGCTCCAAGATGCGCGTGTTGTGCGTGATGATGAGCAGCGTGCCGTCGCAGGTTTCGCGGTACAGCTCCATGCCGCGCGACACGACCGACAGCGCGTCCACGTCGAGGCCCGAGTCGGTCTCGTCGAGAATCGCCAGCTTCGGGCGCAGCAGCAAAAGCTGCAGCATCTCGACCTTCTTCTTCTCGCCGCCAGAGAAGCCGACGCCGAGCTCGCGGTCGAGGTAGGCCGGGTCCATGTCGAGCGTCTCGGCCAGCTCGGTGATCTTCTTGCGGAACTCCTTGTTCTTCATCTTCTCGCCGCGGCCTTCCATCGTGGCGCGCAGGAAGCTGCGCAGCGGCACGCCGGGAATCTCGACCGGCGCCTG
>JAFUBE010000817.1 GCA_017460365.1 Eggerthellaceae bacterium | reverse complement strand
TGGTATATCGGCACGACCTCCCCCTGCTTGGAGGGGTCGAGCGATGCCACGGCATCCCAGAAGCGCCCGCACCATCCCGCGACGTCCGCGCCCTGGCACGGTATGATCTCCACGCCGTCGACGGCCGCGATGATCTCCGCCATGCCCGAGACCGGCGCGCCCTTGCTTTGGAGCGCGACCTTCATGCCCCGGTACTGCTCCGCGCGTTGCGCGAACCATCCCTGGAGCCATCCGACGCCGTTGCGGTATGCGACGAGCTCGACATGCCATGAGCGGTCGGGCCTCATGCCGCAGACAGCGATCGAGGCGCGGGCCCTGTCATCCGATACGTCCACGCCGAAGAACAGCGCGGAATCGGGCGCGATGATGGATTGCGGGTCGATGCCCGCCTCCCATGCCCCCACGGGAAAAGGCGGGGCGATGGCCGCCGTGACCCATTGACACAAGCACTCCGTCTTGAAAACGTCGTCCGGGTCGTCAGCGCATGCCGCGCGTATCGTGCGCTCCTCGATCGTGTAGCCGAGCGAGGGGTTCGCCTGCGCCCATGCCTCGCGGTCGCGCTTGTCAGCGTCGGGCGGCGCGCTCCACTCGAATATACCGAGCGCCGTGTCCTCGAGGTCGGTGTCCTCATCCAAAGGCTCGCCGTCGGCCAATGCCGACGCGATGCCGTCGGGATCGCCCAGAAGCGCGTGCGCTCGGATGCGGAAGTGGCGCAGCACGACGGATGTCCCGTCGCCAGCGTTAGACATGCACCATAGCAGCGCGTTCTTCTTGGCGATGCCCGTTTTCGATAGCGCCGACCACGCCTCCCATGTGCGATGCTCGCGCAGCTCGTCCAATAGCACGAGGTCGGCCGACTTGCCGCGGCCCGCCTTCCTCGTCGACGCGCGGACGCGGTAGTCGCGGCCCCTCGAGAGTTGGAGCCGTTTCGAGCCGTTCGTGTACCACACATGCGCGATCTGCTCCGCGAGGTCGGGATTCGCCTGCGCCATCTCGACGCACATGCTCCACGTGTCCTCGGCCTGCTCGAGGTCCTGCGCCGTGCCTATCACGAGGCCCGTGTTCAGGCAGTACATGAAGAACAGCGAAAGGACCGCGCCGAGCTTTGACTTTCCGTATTGTCGTCCTATGAGAACCTGCACGTTGCGGAACCTGAACCGCCAACCGTCGGGCGCGTCTATCGTCTCGAGCGCGTGGATTAAAAGCCATCGCTGCCAGGGTATGAGCGAAAGGCCGAGCACGTTCTCGGCGAAGTCGATGACCTCGAAGCCGATCGTCGTGTCCGGCGTGAGCTCGCGCAGCGGCGGCGTGAAGATACGCGGCTCGGTTCTTCCTTTAACCATTCGCGGCCTTTGAGAACTTGGAGCCCTCGATCATGACCGCGAGCCGGTTGCCCGTAGGTTTCGCCTCCTCGGCCCTTTGCCCCTGGTCGGTCTGGCCGAGGTAGTTCTTCCCGAGGAATATCAGCATCGCCGTATTTCCGTCCATCGCCGCCTCGAACTGCCGGCGGCGCAGGCTCGCCTTGCCGACGCCCGAGAACAAGGCGAAGGCCTCATCCCATGTCGGCGCGTCGGGGATGTTCTTCGCGATGAGGCGGTCGAGCGTTCGGTGGTCGGCGATCTCCATGATCGCGCAGACCTCCTTCTTCGTGCAGAATATCCCGCAGAGCTTCTTGAACTGCTCGACATCGCGGGCCGTCCACTCGATGGCCTTCGGCATGTGAACCTCCGACAAATTATTTGTAGAAATATTCGAATTTCTACTTGTGTTTATATGGGGTATACATTATAATTAAACCCAAGTAGAAAGGACGAACAATGAAACTCGACAAGCAAACCTTCACCGATGGCAGCTACCTGATCGAAAACGCGAAAGGCGAGAGCGTCTTTGTAATCGTCGACGGCGAGAACATCGATGTCGACGGGTCGCCCTACCGCATGCTCGTCCCGCAGGGGTCTCGCTACGACGAGCAGGTTCGCGACCTCGTACTCGACCGCATATCTCCCAAGGGCGCGAAGTGCACCGCTTTTTAACCAACATGACGACCGAAGAAAGGGACGAACCAATGAGCAACCAAAGCAAAAAGGCGATCGCGTTCTGGAACAAATACAACCGCCTCGTTGATGAAGCCTACCGCCTTTTCGACGTCGCGAACAAAACCGACGACCGCCGTCAGGCTCGCGCGATCCGCAACCATGCGCACGACCTCCTCGTTCAGGCCGACGCGATGTTCAATTAGTCAAAGCACCCGAAGAAAGGAACCGACCATGACGAACGCAAGCAACTACCCCGGATGGAAGGCCGACGAAGGCTACTCTGGAAACCTCACGACGCGCTGCGGAGACCTCGCGGTCGTAGCGTATTCCGACCTCACCATCGAAGGCGTCCGCTACGGTTTCGACGTCTACGACGAGGCGGACGAGTTCGGCATGATGTACGGCCGCTGGGAGTATCGCCTGTTCGGCATCTGGTCGATGGATGCGACCATCGACATCGCCGAGGCTTGGCTTTCCGAGCATTGTTAGGAGGCGGAACCCATGAGGCTTTACAAAATCGTGTATTATAAGCGCAACCGCAAAGCGTTCGAGGAGCTCCTCGAGTTCGCGACCGATGCCGACGCGATGATGTATGCCCTCTCGGGCGTGCGCGTCGGCGAAGGCGGCCGCGTCGTCGTTTTCGCATTGTAGGAGGTCCGCATGGTATCTGATGCACAGAAGCGCGCAACCGCAAAATACCGCCGCGAGAATGTCCGCCAACTCATCGTCCGTTTCTATCCGAAGGACGCGGAGCTCTACGACTTCATACGCGGGCGCGGCGGGTCCGCCTATCTGAAAGTGCTCGCCGATCGCGAAAGGCTAGCCGAGCGAATCGACGATGGCCCTCTCCCTCTCGCTTAATTGCCAAACGATGATGTTGAGCTCTTTCTGCTCCATCGCTGCTATGTTCCGTCTCGTCGCCTCATTCGATAGCAGGAAACCGCCGCCAAAGATGGCCTTGCCGTGCGCCTTCTGCGCGTCGAGGGCCGTTACCCTCTCGAGCTCCTCGGGCGCTACCTTGAAGTCCACGCCGTGGACCGAATAGCGCGACAAGGATGCGGCGGTCACGAGCTCCGGCGGGTATTCGTAGTTCGGCAGCTCGCCCTTCTGCTCTCGGAGGCTCTCGTCGTTCGCCTTCTTCAATCTGTCATAGAGCGCGGGTATCGTGTGTATGCGGAGCCCCTGCTCGAGGTTTGTAATGAACGAGGTGTTCACGCTCGCGCCGTTCTCGTACGTGACCGCGACGCCTATCGGGAGGTAGCACAAGTCGAGCCCGCGGCCGCTGAACAGCGTCAGGGTCGGAGCGAAAAGGAAGAACCTGATGCCCTTCTCGACGTAGAAGCGCAATATCTCCGAAAGGATCGAGAAAGGCGGATTGTCGACGACGACGCAGCCGTCGGGATATTCCTCGCGCTGATAGTCGCCGCCCGGGTAGAACGGCCGGATGAATGACGAGCGGTCGACGCCGTACGTCTCGGCCGTCCAGTCCGCGACCGCCTCATACACCTTGTCGGGCGTGTAGCAGTCGTCGGTCGTTTTCTTGGGCTCGAACTTGTCGAGCCATTCGTTGTACTCGTCGTTGCCCTCTTGCCTGGAATCGTCGAACCGCTCGCGGTCCGCGAACCAGTCGGAGCCGAAGCCGAAGTCGCTCCAATCGAAGCCGGGGATGTCCTCGAGCTCGAGGTCGAGCGTCGGCATGTCGAACCCGCTCGTGAGGGTCGTCTGATTGTGGACGTGCGTGTATGCCCTGCGGCCTTCGTCGTCCAGGTGGTCGAGGCGGATGATCGGGACCTCCTCGATGCCGAGCAGCTTCGCCGCCATGACGCGGCCGTGGCCCTCGACGATCTCGAGCTGGCCGTCCGGTCGCGTCCATACGCCGATCGGGTCGTTGAAGCCGAAGGCCTCGATGCTGTTCGCGATCTCCCCGACCTGCTTCTTGCTGTGGAGCTTCGCGTTCCTCGCGTACGGCACGAGGTCGTCCGTGCGGGCCTTCTCGACTTTCAGCTTCGGTTGCATATCCGTCCTTTTTATATCGGAGGGGTAAAAGGC
>JAFUBE010000816.1 GCA_017460365.1 Eggerthellaceae bacterium | reverse complement strand
GCATGTCCATCATGTGAGCGAAGAACTGTTCGTACTGTTCCTTCGAACCGTCGATCGCAGACTTCTGCAAATCGATGGCCTTCTCCCAATACTCTTTGAAGTCAGCCATGAATTCCTGAGACTTTTCATAGGGCTTCTCCTTGCGGGTGTCCCAGTCCCAGTCTTCCCAGTCCCAGCTCCAATCCCACTCGTCCCAGTCCCAGTCGGACGCATCCCACATGGGGAACATCGGAGCCATGGGCGGCTTGGGGAACCCTGACTTCTTCTTGTTCTTGCTCATCTTTCCGTCTCCTTTCATGATGGGCGATACATACTTACGGAAAGCCATGTTGAACATCTTGGGCATCGTGCGCATCATGCTCTTAAACATATTGTTGATGTCGAAGCCGGTGAGCTTGATGATGAGCTCACGAAGCCCAGGGATACGAAATATCTTAGCGTAGTTGCCTTCGTTGATATCGGGGATGATGGCAAACAGCTCCGACAAAATGTTGTACGGGTCGTTTTCCAATTCCTCGGGCACGCCTGCGCCCATGAACGCGGACTCGCCTTCCGTCGCGGGAACGAGAAGTATGTCCACGAGCTTCTCGTCTGCCGCTTTCACGGACTTGACCGAGAAGCGCTTTCCCGTCACGGCACCCGAGGCCAGCCGTTTGACGTCGACCTTGCCGCCGCTGTTCAGGGGAATGCGGTCCACGATCACGCACTGGCTCGGCATGTTCGTGTCGGCCAGCATGTCGTCCTTGACGAACACCTGAACCAGAGCCTGGTGTATGGTTGCCAGCTCTGCCGCTCCGATTTTGTCTGTCTCCACGTAGAGCACGGGCACGTTGTCGTGGATCATCTTGTGGAATTCGGGCACGATTCCGCAGGCCACGATGCCAGGCTGGGAAGTGATGGCGGTTTGCACCAAGCCCGCATCGAAACGCACGCCGGCATTGTTCACGAAGAACTGGTTCGAGCGGCCGATGCAGGTCATGCTGCCGTCGTCGTTCACGCGGATGAGGTCGTTCGTGTTCACGTACTTCACGCCGTCGATCTCGTCCAGTTCGAAGAAGGTGGCGTCGTCGAGCTTGCCCGAGCTCATCGTGTCCGAGGCGAGGAAAAGCACGCCGGTACGGGGGCCGTCTGACAGATCGTAGAAGCGATCCTCGTCTTCGACGTAGATCTTCACCTTGAAGCCGGGCAGCGGGAACCCGATGGCGTCGTCGTCTCGGTCGGAAGGCGAGATGACGCAAGCGCCGCCCAGCTCGGACAGGCCGTAGCCGTTCACGATCCGCGCCGTCGAGCCGCATAGCTTCAGGTAGTCGTTGAACTGCTGCTTGTACTCGGGAGAAACGTAGGTTCCGCCCATGAAGACGACCTTCACCGAGGAAAGGTCCATTTCCGGCATCGACTTGAGCCACGAGTCCAATATGCTCATGCTGGTGAACATCACGTTGAAACCGTAATGTTCGATCGCCTCACCGTAACGGGGGTTGGCTCCGCCCCAGGGGATGCAGACGACCTCCATGCCGAGGCCGAGCGGCATATGCAGCATGTCCACCATCGAGTAGACCCAGGCCGTGTTCAGCGTAAGGCCGCACACCAGGTGGTCCGGCAGGCCCTGGAAATCGTCGTAGGCGTCCTTCACCTTGCAAGCGACCGGCACGAAGGCGTTGAGGGCCTTGTCGGACAGGGGAACCGGCTTGTGCATGCCGTTCACGGTGCCCGTTGTGTGCAAGATCATGGCGGAATCGGAGGACTTCTTGCTCCCGTAGGAAATGGGCGTGGCCTCGTATTCTTTCAGGAGGTCTTCCATCAGAAGGCCGCCGTCGAGCTCGCTGAACAGGGCCGCGTTCGTCTTGCGGATGATTTCGAGCCAGGGAACGATGAATTCTCCGCCCATCGGGCTTTCCAGCACGATGATGTTGCGCAACCCCAGCTGCTCGCGGTCGCGCAGCAGTCGCTTCATCAGCCTCGGGAACGCCCACATCTCCGAGACGACCAGGTCGGTGATCCCTTCCCGCTCGATCATGCTGTTGATCTGCTTTTCATCGAAGAGGTCGAGGTGGTAGATCTGGGATACCGAAGCACCCGTCATGTTGAGGCCGTAGATTGCGAAGATGCTCTCCGCCGATGGCGTGTTGATCAGCGCCACTCGGGAGCCGTTCTCCCCCGTGATTCCCACGCCGGTAAACGCTTCGGCGTAGCGCTCCCAATTGCGGAACATCTGCCGGTACGTGTACCCGTGGTATCCGTCGCGTATGGCCACGCTGTCGAGTCGTTCGTCGCTAAAGGAGTTCATCTCCTTGATGAAAGACCAACAAGGCTGGTCGAGCATGGCGCCGCTTTCGAGTCTTTCCATTAGCTTTGCCTGCTGCTCCCCTTTGCTTTTTTCCATGATTGGAGCTGGCCTTCCTGTTGATTTGAACCTGACTGTCAAACACTTATTTACCGTTCTTTGACAGCTAGCGCCCGCTGACCGATTCCAACAACCCGCCCGCCACCTGCCCCTTTGGGGCTTT
>JAFUBE010000815.1 GCA_017460365.1 Eggerthellaceae bacterium | reverse complement strand
TGAGAAACCGCCTGCTACCCGACGCCCTATTGGAAGTCTTCGTCTGGCGCCGCTTCGGCGGGCGTTTCCTCGACGTACGTCTCGCCTGCGTCCTCGTAATAGTATTCTTCCCCGGTATAGGTGGTCGTGGTTGGACCACCGCTGTTTCCGCCCGCATTCGCCACATCGGATGCGATGCTCGATTGCGTGAGCGGCTGGCTAACATCGCCGCCAGAAAGGAAGATCTGCATGAGTTCGGCCGTGGCGGCCTTGTCGGCGATCACGTACGACACCTCGCCGATGTAAGCCGGCTGCGACGGCAGCGTCGTCGATTTCACCTCGAGCGGATGCTCGATATCGGTATGGCGTATCTGGTCGGCCAGCGAGTACAGCCAGTCGAAATCGATGCCCGAATCGGTTTGCACGCATTTCGTCGAAGCCTGGATGAGGCCCGCCAGCTCGGTGGCGTAAGCGTTCATCAGGCGCTCGACGATGCCCATGATGACCTTGCGCTGGTTGACTTGGCGCGTGTAGTCGCCGTCGACGTAATCGCGGTTGCGCGCCAACACGAGCGCCTGCTCGCCATCCAGATGCTGTTGCCCCGCCTCGACAACCGCATGCCCCGCCTTGGGATTGTCGATGCGCTCGTCGACAAACACGTCGATGCCGCCGATGGCGTTCACCAAATCCATGAGGCCGTCGAAGTCGATGAACACGTAGTGGTCGATGTCGACGCCCGTCAAATCCTTCACCGCAGCAATCGTGCCCGGCGCGCCATCGTAGAAATACGCTGCGTTAATCTTGGCTGTTCCAACACCGGGAAGCTGGACCATCGTATCGCGCGGGGTGGACACCATGTTGACCGACTTGTTTTGCGCATCAACACGCACGAGGATGATGGTGTCGGTGCGGGCGCTGCCGTCTCCGCCCCATTCCTCCTCGCGTTGGTCGGACCCAAGCAAGAGCACGGTGAACGGCTGATCAAACGTCGTCGAGCCCGTCAGCTGCTCGTCGATGGCGTTGAGGGTTTCCTTGTCCATGTTGTGCAAGTCGGCGTTGACCGAGGCTTTGCGCATTTCCTTCACGACGAAGAAGGCCCCGAAAGCCACGGCCGCGACAAGGACGAGGATTCCGACCACCATCGCGACTTTCTTCCCCGTAGACAGCCCTTGCTTGGTCGCGTGATAGTTGGCGGCACCGCGGGCATACTGGTTGTACGTGCCCTGCGGCTGCTGCCTGTGACCGCCGCCCCCGCGGGAGTGAACGCCCGTTGCCGGCGTGTAGCCGCCCGCCATGGGCGCGTTTTGCATAGGCTGGCCATTGTATGGCTGAGCCTGCCTGCGACCTGCAGCTGGTTGGCCGCCGCGGACTTCGTATCCGTCGTATCCGTCGCGACGATTGCCGTATCCGTATTGATCTTCGTTTGTCGCCATGCGGAATCTCCCTAGGGTGTTTGCCAGAGTGGCCCTTCGGTTCGACTCTGGCGGTATGCAGGGAATAATTCTAGCATCGCAGGCAAAATGACACATAAATGTAAAAGGGAATCCGCAAAATGGCGAAATGGGCGCGTTGCGGCCTCAATGCTTCGATCCGCCAGCACGATGCGCCGGCTTCGATTCTAGGGAACATGACCTGTTTTTTCCGAAGGAAAAGGGCTTGGATGTAAACAGTCGTTAACACGCTTGCTGATAAAAACGCTATAGT
>JAFUBE010000814.1 GCA_017460365.1 Eggerthellaceae bacterium | reverse complement strand
GAACGCCTGCGGCAGCGTGAACAGGCCGTAGAAGATGACCGCGATGATGAGCATCTTCTTGCGGCCGATGCGGTCGGACATCGCGCCGCCCACGGCGCCGCCGAGCACCATGCCCAGCAGGCCCCAGGTGGTCAGCGATCCCATGGCCGCAGCGTTGCCGGTGACGCCAAACGACGCAGCAAGGTACGTGTTCGTCGAATTCACGACCATGAAGTCGTAACCGTCGAAGATGTTGGCCAGGCCCAGCAGGATGAACATCAGCCAGGTGTGGCCGTTGATACCGAACGAGTCGATTACCTCTGAGATGGTAAACTCTTTACCATTCATCATTCCCTCCTTACGGAAATACGAATAGATAGCGCTGGTTAGTTTCAATCGGACCTTGCAGCCCTGTTCGCCCCCTTCCGCTCGCGAGCAAGCGCCATCGGGTTAACGCCCCTATGTGAACGGACTCTCATGATCAGCCCGTTCCGCTAGCCTGATGCCGCTCGGTCCTATGACAGCCTTTTGGCTATTCGTGGATATGCTAAATACCAAGGCAAAAACCATCGTGAATCACAGATTGGTTATCGTTCACAGCCAGTTCATAATTTGCGTCTAGAGTATTTTCGGAAAAGCACTATTTGGAAAGTCACGGTTCTTATGTTCAAAGTTCTCATCGTCGAAGACGATCAGAAGCTCAATTCGCTCTATTGCTCGTTCCTCGAAAAGCAGGGTTATGAAGCCGTCGCGGCGCATAACGCCGCAGAGGCGATAGAAGCGTTCGAGACCAATCATTTCGACATCGCGCTCTGCGACATCATGATGCCCGGAGTCGACGGCGTGATGCTTGTCGACGCGATCAGGAAAAACGAAACCGAACTACCCATCATGATGCTCACGGCGCTCGGCGACTTCAAGTCGAAACAGCGGGCGTTCGGGGCCGGAAGCGACGACTACATGGTGAAGCCCGTCGATCTGAACGAGCTCGCGCTGCGTATGTCGGCCCTGCTCAGGCGCTCGCGCTCCGTTTCGCGCAGGAAGATCGTCGTCGGTGACGCGGTGCTCGACAGCGACAAGCTCACCGTCGTCGAAGGGTCGAATTCCACCGTGCTTCCGCCCAAGGAGTTTCTCGTGCTGTTCAAGCTGTGCTCGTCTCCCGGGCGCATTTTCACGCGCCGCGACATCATGGACGACGTATGGGGAATCCAAACGGAATCGGGCGAGCGCACGGTCGACGTCCACATCAAGCGGCTGCGCAAACGGTTCGAATCGAGCGAGAGCTTCAAGATCGAAACCGTCCGCGGAATCGGGTACAAGGTAACGCTGACGAAATGAGCGATCGCACCTGGCTTGCATTCATGCTTGCGGTTTTCACCACGTTCGCAGTTGCGATCGTGGTGTTCGCGGGGATGTTCGCCTACAAAGGCGAGCTGGGTTGGCTCGACCTCGTGATCGCGGCGATCGTTTCGTCGCTCGTGGGCGGCACGCTGCTGTACCTGTTCACGAAGCGGTTCATCATGAAGCCCGCCGACTACCTCGCCTCGGGGATGAAGCGCATCGCGCATGGCGACTTCGACACGACACTCGACGTGGAAAAGGGCCGGCTCATCAAGGGGGTCCTTGCGGACTTCAACGATATGTCGGAAAGCCTGCTCCAGGTCGAGGCCCTGCACGAGAGCTTCGTATCGAACGTGTCGCACGAGTTCAAGACCCCGTTGGCGTACATCCAAGGGTACGCGACCTTGCTGCAGGACAACGACCTGAGCCCCGCCAAACGCAAGGATTATTCCGAGCACATCAACTCGGCCACGAGGCGGCTATCCAACATGATCGGGAATCTGCTCGAGATCTCGAACCTGAGCAGGCCGAGCGCCGAGCTGCCGACGGCCGTGTTCTCGCTCGACGAGCAGCTGCGCCACGTCATGGCGATCTTCATCCCGCAGATCGAGGGCAAGGAGCTCGAATACGACGTGGAGTTCGACCCGATCGACATCGAAGGCAACGAGAGCCTGCTCGAAAACGTGTGGACGAACCTTTTCAGCAACGCCGTGAAGTACACGCCGCGCGGAGGGAAGATCGGCGTGACGCTGCGGCGCGACGGCGGCGAGGCGGTCGTCGTCGTGTCCGACACGGGCTGCGGCATGACGGCGAACCAAGCCGCCCATGCGTTCGACCGTTTCTACCAGGGAGAAGACTCCCACGTGAGCGACGGCAGCGGGCTGGGGCTGGCCATCGTGAAGACCGTCGTGAAGAAGCACGGCGGCGTGGTGGACGTGGAAAGCAAGCTCGGGCACGGCTCGACCTTCACCGTGCGCCTGCCCATAGAGCAGCCCGCCCCGATCGGGTAACGAGGGTTCCGCCGCGTCCGCCGCTTAGCAGCGGCAAGCTCACGAGCTTGCCCTACGGGGTTTCCAACGACGTGCTGCATTCCGGGCCAGCGCGGCGCGAAACGAAAGAGTGCGGCACGGCATCGCCGCCGCATGTGATTCCGCGCCTGACGGCGCGGCGGCAAGCTCAAGAGCTTGCCCTACGGGGGTTTCCAACGACGTAAGGGTCAAGCGACTTGCTCTTGCTTGTGAGGCGATCCCCGTAGGGCAAACTCT
>JAFUBE010000813.1 GCA_017460365.1 Eggerthellaceae bacterium | reverse complement strand
CGCGGGTTGAACAAAGAACTTGTCCCACCATGTAGGCTCTTGCTTGATGAGCATAGCAGCGCGGATGCTCGCGGTATCGTCTGCCATTACTCGACCCCCGCTTTCATCTTGGATTCGACGAACTCGATGAGCTGTTGTTTCGGTACGAGAACCCTGTTACCCACCTTGACCGATGGCAGGATGCCCTTGCGGCACCAATCGCGAACCGTCCATGTGGATACGTGAAGCTCGATGGCCGTCGATTCAGAATCGAGAAAGTCACCGTAGTTTTCAAGCATCGGTTTACCTCCAATCTTGACCAACTTGCTTGCTTGCGCTGCAACGTGCCTACATATATACTATGTTGCATAAGTTATTACCAACACATTTTGAGTTGGTTCTTGTATGTAGGAGGTTCAGGATGCCGAAGAAAGAAGTGAATCCGATTCGCCGCGCTCGCCTGGTTCAGCTCATGGATGAGATGAACATTTCCCAGAAAGAGTTAGAGCGCCAAACTGGCATCAAGCAACAAAACATTTCTATGATGGTGCGCGGATTGCTAAACGTATCTGGGCCAAATGCAGAAGCTATTGCCGCCGCATATCCCGAAATCCGTATTCAATGGCTCATGGGATACGATGATTTCAAGACCGATGCAGAGTTGACGGCGTTCGTTCTCGCTGGCGTTGAATCCGCGAAATCAGGCTCGGAGATACCCGCCCTTGGAGGTACCGCGCTCGATGCGTCTATGTTCTTGCTGAGCCAACTATCGGGATTCAAACTCTCGTTATGGCGTAACCGTATGGGCGGCACCAATGATGTTGAGTATGTCGTGGAGCAAATCAAGCGCGGGTGCATCGTGTCCCGCGATGGCAAGTCAGCCGAAATAGATATCGACAGATGGAGCGAGATATCAAACGAGGTTTGCGACCTCGTTGAATTCTTGCTACAGCGAGAAATCAACAGAGCCAACCCCGCCCACAAGGGCGAACGTCAATAGGCCGATTCGAGCAGCAGAGGAGGTAACAAATGTCATCGGGTGACGCAGGTTTGAAACAAATCAAGGACAAGAACGGCAAACCCGTCAAGGATTCTGAGGGTCGTTTCGTTTGGGAAATCAGGATTAGCACGGGATGGAATCCCATCAAGAAAAAGTACGGCATCCATACGGAACGCTTTCACGGAAACAAGACGGCTGCGAAGAAACGCCGCGATGAGCTGAAACGCGAACTCGATAACGGCATCGACCTCGATGCAGCGAAAACCAACCTCGGCGATTTCGCCGACAAATGGCTCTCTAACCGCATCGAGTCGGGCGAACTCGCCGAAAACACGATTGACCGCTATTCGGAGATAGTGGAGCAAATCAAATCGTACCTCGGCGCTGTTGCCGTGTCGGACGTTTCGCCGCTGATGGTCGATGATTTCTATCGCGCCGTGAAGGCCGACAGGGGATTGACCAATACCAGCGTTCGCAAGATTCATCAGGTGTTGAAGCAAATCATGGAGCAGGCTTGCATATACGACATGATTCTACGCAACCCGTGCGATAGGGTGAAGGCTCCGCAAAACGACCCAGTGAACCGCGAAAGTTTGAGCGCCGCCGACGCATCGCGATTGCTCGCGGCTATCGACAAGGCCGAATCCGAAGCATACGCCGCCGAAAGCGCGAAGGAATGCCGACAGGACGAGCGCGGCAACTTCGAGCGCGGGTACATCTACGGCATGAGCGCGATTGCATGCGTGCTCGCGGCAAGGCTCGGACTCGCGACGGGCGCAAGGCGTGGCGAAATCCTCGCGGTGACGTGGCAGGCTATCGACCTTGACAGCGGCCTCGTGTCGATTGCTGCGAGCATCACGGCGAAGGGCACGGTGAAGGAGACGAAAACCAAGGCGGGGAACAGAGTGCTCGCCCTGGACGCCGCGACGGTGGACGCGCTGCGCAAGTGGCAAGGCGTACAAGCTCGCGAACTCGGCAAGGTCGGATTCAGGGTCAAGGCCGATACGCCCGTGTTCAGCAACGGCAAGGGCGGCTACATGAACCCTTGCAACTTCTCGCGATGGTGGCGCAAGTTCACGGCTGAGGTCGGCTTCGAGGGGTTGAAGCTCCACGAGCTGAGGCACACGCAAGCGACGCTGTTGCTCGCTCAAGGCGTGGACGTGAAAACCGTGCAGAACCGTCTTGGTCATGCCAATGCGAGCATCACGCTCAACTGGTACGCACACGCCGTGCCGGAGATCGATCGCGCCGCCGCCGATATGCTCGGCAAGCTGTTGGACGAACCGCCCAAACCGCGAATCGTCAAATGGCGCAAGACGGCCTGATTTTGTAGCGTTTGAAGTGCATTTGAAGTTTTCGGGTTTCGTGACCGCCGCCGAAAGCAATTCACCCCGCCGTAATTGGCAGGGTGAACAGGGCAAACAATGGCGGGATGTACGAGACTTGAACTCGCGACCTCCGACGTGACAGGCCGAGAACAAGCACCCCCATCTTTCGCCTTCT